>JBKJTX010000399.1:0-12092 GCA_046590315.1 Ramlibacter sp.
CCGGGTGCGGTGTCGAAGCCCACGGTGGTCGCCGGATACTGCGCGACGTGCGTGATCTGCAGTGGCGCGCGGCGCTCGACGATGCGCGCCACAGCGGACAAGGGCGTGGGCTCGCCTGACGCGGTTTTGAGCTGCACCATGCCCAGCGATGCCGGCGAAGCGGCGCCGTCGGGCCGCGCCTCCAGGATGACGCGGTACTGGTTGGTTTGGGTGAAGATGGTCGAGACGATGCGCTGGCCGAAAGCACTGTAGAGCGCCTCGTCGATAGCCGAGGCGGAGATGTTCAGGCGGGACGCCGTGTCGCGGTCGATCTCCACGTACACCGCCGCTCCGGAGGCCTCGGCGTCGGTCACCACGTTGCGCACCTTGCTCACCGACTGCAGGCGCTGCGCCAGCTGCCCGGCCCATTGCGCCACCACGGCGTTGTCGGCGCCTTCCAGCGAGAGCCGGTATTGCGTGGGCCCGCTTTCGGCGTCGATGGTCAGGTCCTGCGTAGGCTGCAGGTACAGGGTGACGCCTGCGATGCGCTGGGCGCGGGTGCGCAGCCGATCGATGATCTTCTGCTGGTCGTCGTGGCTGCGCTTCAGGTTGATCAGCATGCGGCCGGTGTGCAGCATGGTGTTGTTGGCGGCGTCCACACCCACGAAGCTGCTGAGCGTCTCGACATCCGGGTCTTCCATGATCGCGCGGGCGACCTCCTGCTGCAGGCCGGCCATCGCGGTATACGAGACCGACTGCGACGCCTCCACGCGCACCTGCAACTGGCCTGTGTCCTGCGTAGGGAACAAGCCCTTGGGAATCAGGATGTAGAGCAGCACGGTGAGCGCGAGTGTCGCGAGCGCCACCACCAATGTGAGCCGCTCGCGGTCGAGCACCCACGTCAGCCACGTGTCGTAGTGCGCGATGACGCGATCGAAGCGCCGTTGCAGCCTGCCGCCCAACCCGGTCTCGCCGCCTGGGTGCGCCGTGAGCCAACGGCCCGACATCATGGGCACCAGTGTGAGCGACACCACCGCCGAGATCAAAATGGTGATCGCCAGCGTCACCGCAAACTCCCGGAACAGCCGCCCCACCACGTCGCCCATGAACAGCAACGGAATCAGCACGGCAATGAGCGACACGGTCAGCGAAATGATGGTGAAGCCGATCTCGCTCGCGCCTTGCATGGCGGCGGCCAGAGGCGGCTCGCCGGCCTCGATGTGGCGCGAGATGTTCTCGATCATCACGATCGCATCATCCACGACGAAACCCGTGGCGATGGTCAGCGCCATCAGCGACAGGTTGTTCAGGCTGTAGCCCAGCAGGTACATGGCGCCAAAGGTGCCGATAAGCGAGATCGGCACCGCCAGGCTGGCGATGAGCGTCGCGCGCGGGCTGTGCAGGAAAGCAAAGATCACCAGCACGACCAGAACGACGGCGAGCAGCAGCTCGATCTGCACGTGGTGCACGGAAGCGCGAATGCCCGTCGTGCGATCGCTCAGCACGTCGACCCGGATAGCCGCAGGCAGACCACCGGTGAGTTCGGGTAAGCGCTCCTTGATCGCATCGACCGTGGCAATGACGTTGGCGCCAGGCTGGCGCTGCACGTTGAGGATGACGGCGGGTTTGAGCTGGCCGGACTGCCGCTGGGCCGCCCCGAGGCAGTCGCCCCCCTGGGGGGGAGGCTGCGAAGCAGCTTCGGGGGCGGGACATCTCACTAGGGCCCAGGCGCCGAGCTTGACGTTCTCCGCGCTTTCCACCGCTTGCGCGACATCCGTGAGTCGCACCGGCGCGCCATTCTTGAACGCCACGATCAGCTTCTGGTAGTCGGCTGCAGCCACCAGCTGGTCGTTGGCGTTGATCGTATACGCCCGGGTCGGTCCGTCGATGCTGCCCTTGGCGCCGTTGGCATTGGCCGAGGTGACGGCTGTGCGCACGTTGTCGAGCGTGAGCCCGTACGAAGCCAGGGCACGCGTGTCGACCTGGATGCGCACGGCCGGACGCTGACCGCCAGACAAGGTCACCAGGCCCACGCCACTGACTTGGCTGATCTTGAGCGCGAGCCGCGTGTTCGCGATGTTCTGCACTTCGGTGAGTGGCAGCGTGTCGGACGTCATCGCGAGCGTGAGCACCGGCGCGTCGGCCGGGTTGACCTTGGCATACACCGGCGGCGCGGGCAGGTCGGCGGGCAACAGCGAGCCACCCGCATTGATGGCGGCCTGCACCTGCTGCTCCGCGATGTCGAGCGCCAGGCCCAGGCCGAACTGCAAGGTGACGATGGAGACGCCCGCGGCGCTCGTTGAACTCATTCGCGAGAGGCCCGGCATCTGGCCGAACTGGCGCTCCAGCGGCGCCGTCACGGTCTGGGCCATCACCTCGGGACTCGCGCCGGGGTACAGCGTCTGCACCTGAATGGTCGGATAGTCCACCTGCGGCAGCGCCGACAGCGGCAGGAATCGGAACCCCAGCATGCCCGCCAGCACGATGGCCAGCATCAGCAGCGAGGTCGCGACCGGCCGCTGGATGAACGGGCGGGACGGGCTCATTGCTGCGGTCGGCGCTGGCGCATCTGATTCCAGCGCTCCAGTGCCTCGGGGTCACCCTTGTCGAGCTTTTCAAGGAAGGCTTTGCGCCGCGCGAGCGCTTCCGGGTCGTCCTTCACCGAGTCGAGCATGCGCTGGCGCTGCTCGGGCGTCGGGCCGGCGCTGGCGGCCGCGGGAACCGGCGCTGCGGGTGCAGGCGCCGTGGTTGCAGTGGGGGCCGGCGCCGCAGCTGGGGCCGGCGCCGTGGCCGGGGCGGTGCGCACGCCAGAGGCTGGCGCCGCAGGGGTGGCCGCGCCCGTGCGCCGTCCGCCGCTGGCCGAATCGCCGGGCAACACGACGCGCGAACCATCGCGCAACCGATCCGCTCCTTCGGTGATCACTCGCTCTCCGATCTGCAGGCCCGTCGCGATCTGCACCTTGTCGATCGTCGCCTGCCCCCGCGTGACCGGACGCAACGCCACGGTCTTGTCGTCCTTCAGCACGAATACGTAATCGCCGGTGTTGCCGTGCCGAACCGTTGCGACCGGAACCACGACGGCGCCCAGAATCGTCCGCACATTCAACTGCACGTTGACGAACTGGCTGGGAAAGAGCGCCAGCTTGGTGTTGTTGAATCGGGCCTTGGCGCGCACCGTGCCGGTTTGCGTGTCGATCTGGTTGTCCATCGAGGCGAACGCGCCGAGATCCAGCACGTTGGTGCGCGTGCGGTCGAAGGCCTTGGCCTCCATGAAGGCGCCGGCGTTCTGTTGCAGGGCGGACGCCTGGTCCTGCGGGATCGCGAACTCGACGTCGATGGGCGTCATCTGCGTGATGAGCGCAACGCCGTTGGTGTCGCTGGTTCCCACCACGTTGCCGATGTCCACCGTGCGCAAGCCGACGCGCCCCGCGATGGGCGCGACGATGCGGGTGTAGCTGAGGTTCAGACGGGCGGTGCCCTCGTTCGCCTTCGAGATCGTCACCGAGGCCTCGAGTTGCTTGACCAGCGCGGCCTGCGTGTCGACTTCCTGGCGCGCAATCGAATCCTGTTGCAGCAAGGTGCGAAAGCGCTCCAGCGTGACCTTGGCCGCTTGCAATTGCGCCTCGTCCTTCAGGCGCTGGCCCGACGCTTGCTGCAAGGCCATTTCGAACTGGCGAGGATCGATCGTCGCGAGCAATTCTCCCTTGCGCACCGTCTGGCCTTCCTTGTACAGCACCTGTTGCAGCACGCCGGACACTTGCGGGCGCACGCGCACGGTGGCTTGCGGCACGACGGTCCCGAGTGCATCGATGACGACGGGAATGTCCATGCGCTCCGCCGCTGCGACGCCGACCGTCGTGGGCGGTCCGCCGCGGCCGGGGCCCCCACCTCCAACGCCCCCTGCACCGCCCGGGCGCACTGCCCCGACGGCGCCCCCGCCCTGACGCGCCCCGCCGCCGGCACCGGCAACGACGCTCGTATCCGGATGGGTGAGGTCCCAGGCCAGCCAGCCGACACCGCCGACCAGCAGCAACGCAATCACACTACCGATCCATGTCGCACGTCGGCTGATGCGTCGCGGGCCCGCTGCGCGCGGCAAGTCCGTGGCATCGGAATGGCGGGATTCGGGCAGCTCGGGCTCCATGGCGCTCCTTGTTATCGGAGCACGATCCTAAGGCAGGGCATGAGTCCTCGGACGCGGCGCTGGCCACGGAGCAGGCAATCTCCTTCGAAGCTACGGAAACTTTACTGCGGGTTTACTGGAGGTTCACCCGCGTAGCCTCAATGCACTGCCAGCGGCAGCAAGCGCCCTTCGCTGGCCGAGGGCGCCGGCACGCCGAGCACTCGGGCAAGCGTAGGTGCGATGTCGACCACTTCCACCGGCGCGTCGATGCGTCCGGGCTTCACCCACTGGGGCCCGTACATCAGGATCGGCACGTGGGTGTCGTACGCGTGCGGGGATCCGTGAGTCGCACCCGGGCTGGAGCCAAAGGCCCACCACGGCTTGAGCATGAGCTGAATGTCGGCGGACACTTCCGGGTGGAAGGCGCGTTGCGCCATTTCGAAATACCGTTCCCCTGCCCGGCTCCCAGTAGTCAGCTCGCGGCGCGTGAATGCCGCCTCAATGCCGGGCTCCTCGAGAAGCAAACGACGCGCCTCGTTGATCACGGTATCCGCGTCGACGTTCCTCCTGGCCATCGTTCCTCGGTCGAGCATCAGCGTAGCGGCGGAATAGCCGATGACCCAACGGCCGGTCCCGAACCGCGCGGTGAGACCTTCGTTGATGCGTCTGACCGCGCCCCGGGAATCGAACCGGCCCGCCGGCAGGCCCTTCGCCAGGCTGACCTCGACCGCCGGCATGAAGCCGTGGTCCGCCGTCAGCACCGCCAAATACTGGTCCGGGCCGACCCGCCGGTCGAGGTAGCGGAAAAATTCCTGCAGCATGCGGTCCAGTCGCAAGGCGTGGTCGTGCGAGATGCGCGACTCCGCGCTCCAGCGGTGGTTCACGTAGTCGTGCCCGGTAAGGCTGATCGCCAGCAAGTCGGGCGCATCGTCCATGCCGAGTTGCTCGCCTTCGATCGCAGCCTTTGCGAAATCGAGTTCCAGCTCGTCGATGAAGGGGCTCGCGAGCAGCGAGGCGTAGTACACCGGGCCCGGTGCCTCGTCATCACGTGCGCCCATCATCATCGGCAGCTGGCCCCCCAGTCGGCCGAACCACGGCTGGTTGTCCGGCAGTGACCGTTCATACGCTTCGGGCGCCAGCAACGCAGTCCACTCGGTCTTGAAGTAGCGATCGGCCGGCTTGCGCGCGCTCGCCTGCTTGACCCATGCCGGGTGCTCGCGCATGTAGTAAGTGGTCGATGCAAATTCGCCCGAATCCGCCATGTACATGTACGCTGTACCTGCCTTTCCGCTCAGAAGAATCGCGCCGCGGTCTTTGCCCGAAATCGCGATCACCTTGGAGCGCGGATCGCGCCGGCGCAGCACGTCCCCGAGCGTTTCCACTTTGAGGTTGCGCGGACTGGTACCCGCAAGGGCGTCGGGACGGTGGCCGATATAGCCGGCAGTGGGATCGCCTGTGTTGTAGACATCCGCCCCGGTGCGGGGATCGCGCCAATCATTGCCGATGATGCCGGTGCGGTGTGGATAGGCCCCCGTCAGCATCGCGGCATGACCGCTCGCCGTGACGGTGAACGCATGGGCGTGGCTCGCCGACGAGAACCACGCGCCTCGATCCAGGAAGCGGGCGAAGCCGTCGGGTGCGAGCTGGTCGCGGTAATGAAGGACCTGCCATTGCGGCAGCCCATCGACAGCGATAAAAACCACCAGTTTGGGCTTGGACGGCTGCGCGGCCGCGGGGCCCGCGACGAAGACTAATGCGGCCTGCAGAAGGAAAAGACGAAGAAATTTCGAGCGATTCATCCGGCAAGCGTACCGCGTCTTCCGATGGACGCCGCTGAGTTCGTCCTCAGTGCGCCCCAGCGTAGCGCCCGCTTGCTATGTAGATTCCGCCCAGCAGCGCGTGTTGAACGTCAACGTCCTGCAATCGCGTCGCGAGCTTGCTCCAGGGCTCGCCCAGTCCCTCGAACGAAGTGACCGAGCGCAATGCCGCCAACATCACAAAGCCATTGGCGGGCCATGCCCAGGCGGGGGCCCACTGCAAACCCGACGCCACGACCCGAGCGCCGGGCTTCAGATGCGCGAGCACGTTGGCGATGGCATCGTCTTCGCGAAGGATGTCGTGCGTGAAATGGAACAGCGCGGCATCGGCACCGCCATCGAAACTGGCCGCGGCTGCCGGGGCGCAAACCAATTCGATGTTGTCCCATTGGTGGGCGGCCACGCGTTCCTGCGCTTTGGCCATCATCTCCGGGGATTGCTCCACGCCCACGACGCGTCCGGCGATGCCGACGCCGCTGCGCAGGCGCTCGAACGACAGACCCGTGCCACAGCCCACGTCCACCACGGTGTCGCCAGGGCAGAGGCCAAGCAGCGCGATCGCATCGGTGCGTATCGGTTCGAACAGCGCGAGTTCGGTGTCGTAGACGTTGGCGCGGCCGCGGTACTGCACGAGAGCGGCAGCCCGGTCGGGCGCGCGGCGTGGCGCCAGGCGTGGCATGGAGCGCGTACCCGGCTACTGCGAGATGACCACGAACACGCTACAGGGCGCGTGTTCAATGAGGGCGCCTGAAATCGATCCGCGCCACCAACGGGCGGCCCAGCTGTTCAGGTGCTTGTGGCCCACGACGATCAGGTTGGCTTCGATTTTGCGGGCGTACTTGGTGACTTCGTCGACGGCCTCGCCCACCACCACCTCCCCGCGCGCTGTGGAGCCGATTTCGGCCAGCTGCCGAACCCCGTCATCGAGCAGGGCCCGGTGCTTCGTTTTCTCGCGCTCTTCGAGCTCCATGTCGTAGACGCCCCCCTCGAGGCCCACGAAGCTCATGGCCGAAGGCATCACCGCGATAAGGAAGAGCTCGGCCTCGCTCCATTGGGCGAGTTCTCTGCAATCCAACAGCGCTTTCTGGCCGGCGTCGGAACCGTCATAGGCCAACAAAATCCGCTTGTACATGGCGCTCTCCGTTCTGGAGTGATTCGCGCAAGCATAGACCCAACCGTTGGCTTTGTCATGCCCGGGCGGGTCGGGCTTATCAGTGCTTGCCCGAGGTCCAGGCCGGCAACGCGCCTCAAGCCCTCAGGCTACCGCTTCCTGGGGCAAGGCGACCCACTGCCCTTCAATGGCGTGCACAGCGATGCGGCCGTCGAACACGCGCTCCAACGCCCGGTGCGTGGCCGATTGCGCGCACCCACCCTGGTGCACCACCCGGCCCTCGCTCATTACCACCATCTCGTCGGCATGCAGCGCCATGGTGATCTCGTGGAGCACGGACAGCGCCGTGCCGCCGCGCTTCACATGGCCGCGCACGATGCGCAGCCAATCGGCCTGGTGCGGTGGATCCAGGTTCGCGAGCGGCTCGTCCATCATGAGCACCGCCGCCTGCACGGCCAGCGCTCGCGCCAGCAGCACGCGCTGGCGCTCCCCGCCCGAGAGCTGCCCAAGGGGCCGCGTGCGCCAGTCCCAGCACTGCGTTTCGCGCATTGCGGCTTCAACGGCGGCGCGGTCGCCAGCGCTCGGCGCTCCCAGCCAGGGCTGGTGCGGCAACCGCCCGAGCAGCACCACGTCAAGGGCCAACAGATCTTCGGCGCCGCCTTCGTTCTGGCCAAGCCATGCCAGTGCCTGTGCGCGTTCATTGGCCCGCCAAAGTTGAGCGTCGCGGCCCTGCAGGCTCACGCGACCCTGATACGGCAGCAGATGCGCAAGCGCTTTCAACAACGTGGTCTTGCCGGCGCCATTGGGCCCGACAATCGACGTCCAGCGGCCGGCAGGCAGCGCGAGGTCGATGCCGTGCAACACCTCCACTCCGCCCAACGTCACGCGCAAGCCTTTCGCCAGCAAAGAGCTCCCGCTCACCACGGCCTCCTGTGCATCAGCCACAGCAAGTAGCCGCCGCCGAGTACCGCCGTGAGCACGCCGACCGGCAATTCCTGCGGCGCCAGCAGCCAGCGCGCGAGCACGTCTGCGGCGAGCAGCAGCGCTCCGCCGGCCAGCGCCGCCAACGGCAGTAGCCAGCGATGGGTGGGATTGACCAGCGCGCGCACCGCGTGCGGGGCCACCAGGCCGACGAAAGCGACGAGGCCCACCTGGGCCACAGCAGCGGCAGTCGCCAGCGCCATCACGCCCACCAACACCACGCGCACCGGCGTGAGTGCCACGCCCAGGCTCGCTGCCGTGGTTTCGCCCAACGACAAAGCATCGAGCGCGGGGCTGAATGCGGCGGCGCCAACCAACGACAGCGCCAACACAGCCCCCATCAGCGAAACGCTGGACCAGCCAAGAAAGCCCGTGGTGCCAAGCATGAAAACCTGCATGGCCCGCATGATGTCGGGGACCCAGATCATGACCAGCGCCAGGAACGCGCTGAAGACCATGCCCACGACCACGCCAGAGAGCAACAGCCGCAAAGTGTGCTGGGCGCCTTTGGCCAGGCCCAGCGTGATCAATACCGCCATCACGGCGCCGACGAAGCCCGCGCCCGTCAGACCGAAGCGCGCGGCCCAGCCCGAAGCTGCCATGGGCGACACGCCTGCCACCACCAGTGCGACCGCGACGCCCAGCGCGGCGCCGCTGGCGCTGCCCAAAAGGTAGGGGTCGGCCAGCGGATTGCGAAAGAGCCCTTGCGCCACCGCGCCTGCCAGGCCGAGCAAGGCGCCCGCGAGCCATGCGCCCAATGTTCGCGGCACGCGGATGTCCCAGAGAATGACCGCCACCGATTCACCGGAGCGGTTCCACAGCGGCTCCCACCCAAGGCTGCCGACAGCGGCGCCCGCGACGCACAGGGCAAAGGTCAGAGCGATCAGGCCGAGAGCAAGCGGCTCGGGCCGCCCCGCGCTGTTCATGGCTTGGGCGGTGACCTGAGGCACTGCAGCAGGATGCCGGCCGCCTCCGCGAGGCGCGGGCCGGGCCGAGTAATGACGTCTCCTTGCGCCGACGTCAGCGCGCAGACGCGGCCTTGGCGCACAGCCCGGATGCGGTTCCAACCCGGTCGCTCCTTCAAGGCCTCGGCGGCGCTGTCAGAAACCATGATCACCTGGGGGTCGGCGCGCACCACGAACTCGGGATTCAGTTTGGGCACGCTGCCCAGGTTTCCCGGCACGATGTTGGCCACGCCGATGCGCGCGAGCAGCTCTCCGATGTGGGAGATTTCGCTGGCCGCGTAGGGGCCGCTGTCGATCTCGAAATACGCCTTGGTGCCGCGCAGAGCCGGCGGCAACTCACGCGCCGCTTCGTCGATGCCGGCGTTGATGCGTGCCCACAAGCGCTCGGCCTGCGCCGGCCGCTCCAGCAGCTGCCCGACTTGGGTCAATGTGCGCTGCACGTCGGCCAGGGTCTTGATCTCGAACCCCGCCACCTTGAATCCCAATCCTTCCAGCCTTGCAACCGCACGCGAGGTCGAACCCGCCAATATGAGATCGGGCTTGAGCGCCACGATCTGCTCGATATTGGCGTTCTCGACTCCGCCGACATGCGGCACACGGCGCACACTCTCGGGCCAATTGGAATAGTCGTCCACCCCGACCAGCGCATCGCAGCGACCCAGCTCGCACACCGTCTCGGTCAACGAAGGCAGCAGTGTCAGCACGCGCTCCGGCGCGCGCGTCAGCCTGATCGTCACGCCGCGATCGTCGATCACGTCGAAAGCGCGCGCCTGCAGCGTTAGCAGGCACAACAGCAGGAACAAGCAACATCGCAGGCCCTGTGCGCTAGGCGCGACCCTGAGTTCAGCCATGCCGCTCGCTCCATTCGACGACGATGCGGTGCAGTTGCTGTACGCCGTCCGTGAGCGCTGCGGGGCCCGGTTGCAGGATATCCGCCGACTTGATCTCGAACAGCTGGCGGTCGCGCACGGCGTTGACTTGGTCCCAGCCCGGCCGGGCCGCCACTTTCTCAGCGCGAAATTTCTTGCCACACCACGAGCCGATGATGATGTCGGGATTACGCCGGACGATCTCGTCGCCACTGGCGATGATGCGGTCCTTGCCCATGGCTTGCATGGCCAACTCCGGGAAGCAGTCGTCGCCACCCGCGATGCCAACCAGTTCCGACACCCAACGGATGGCGCTGATGTGCGGCTCGTCCCATTCTTCGAAGAACACGCGCGGCCGCCGTGGCAAGGCGCCCGCCGTGGCTTCGATCGCTGCCAGGCCCGAGCGCATGCCCTCCAGCAATTGCAGCCCGAGCTCGACGCGGCCCACCATGGCCGCCACCTGATACAGCATGGAGAAGATCTCCTCCACGCTGCGCTGGTTGAACACCGTGACCTGTACGCCCTTGCGAATCAGTTCGGCAGCGATATCTGCCTGCAGGTCCGAGAAGCCGAACACGCAGTCGGGCCGCAGCGCCAGGATCTTGTCGATCTTGGCGGACAAAAATGCGCTGACGCGTGGCTTCTCTTCTCGTGCCCGGCGAGGCCGCACCGTGTAGCCCGAGATGCCGACGATGCGGGCCTCTTCGCCAAGCAGGTACAACCACTCGGTCGTCTCTTCGGTGAGGCAGACGATGCGTTGCGGGCCCAGCGAGGCGGTTTGCACAACAGGTGTCCTAGAACTTCACTCGCACCGCAGCCGTGACGGCGCGCCCGGCCTCGGGATAGATGGCCGTGGTCGTCCCTGCCGCGCAGCCGTAGGCCTGCGTGAAGTACTTCTTGTTCATCAGGTTCGTCACGCCCAGCGACAGCTCCAGTTGCTGCCACTGGTAGGCATAGCGGACGTCGGCGGTGGTGTACGACGGCATGGTGCAGGCATTGTCGAAGTCCGGATGCTGCGAGGATACCCAGTTGACTCCGCCTGTTACGCGGTGCCCGGCCGCCGGCGCCCAGTCGGCGCGCAGCGCCAGCGTCTTGCGCGCCACCAGCGGCACATCCTTGCCGGCGTAGGGGCCCGAGCGGAAGGTCGCGTTGCGCAAGGCTGCGTTCAGGCGCAGTCCCAATGACGACGTGAGGGCGTGCGCGGCGTCCAGTTCAAGTCCTTGCCTGCGCGTGGGATCGAAGTTGACGTTGGCGCCGAACGGCGCGCCGGCGTTCGGACCGAACCCGATCTCGTCGTTCAAGGTACTGCGGTACAGCCGCGCTTCCAGCTTGCCGCCGGTCGCGTTGGCCCAGCGTGCGCCGACCTCTACGTCACGCGAAATTTGCGGCCGCAGGGTCGTGCCAGGCGAGGTAAAAGTGAATTCGTCGACATTCGCCAAGCGGAAGCTGCGCCCCACGCGGCCAAAGACCGTGACGCCGGTTGCGACCGGCTGGCTTACACCCAGTTCCCAGGCTTTCAGCCGGTCGGCCAGCGGCGCTCCGCTGCTGGTCTTGACGATGCGCTCCGTGCGCATCCCTGCGCCGATGCGAGTGCCCCCGGCGAGCGTGACGTCGTCCTTGGCATACCAGCCACGCGACGACTGCTCGGCCGTCCCACCGAAAGCTCCGAGCACCTCGCGCGACCAGCGCGAGTAGTCGGTGCCCAGCACCAACACGTTTTTCAAGCCGGCGATGCTGGCTTCATTTCGCGCACGCAGCGAGTAGTTGGAGGCATCGACATCGTAGTCGTACGGAAAACCGAAGTTCATGCTGCGCAGCCTCTTGTCGCGCACCCCCGCATCCGCGCCCAGTTGCCAGGCACCCAGACGGCCCTCTGCGAAAACGCTGCTGCGGGAATTGCGAATCTCGGCCTGGTCCCCGGGTGTGCTCGACTGGCGCGGATTGGCGGCGTATTGCGCCGGTGTCAGTGACCCTGGCAAGGCCGCGTCCAGCGAATCGCGGGCGTAGCGCGCGCCCAGGCGCAGCCAATCGTTGGACCACTGGCCGGTGACTGAAACCGCATCCGCCTCCGAGCGAAAGTTGTCGCGATGGTTGTCGCTGTCGCGCTTTTGGGCCGCCACATCGAGCGAGAACCCGCCGGCGTCGACGTTCGCAGTGGCACGTAGGTCGCGCAGCTTGTGGGTTCCGATGCCGGCGTACACCGAGCCGCCGGCCGGGCGGGCTTTGCCGGTGCCGGCCTTGGTGGTG
>JBKJTX010000027.1:0-3401 GCA_046590315.1 Ramlibacter sp.
CGCCGCCAGTCATGAAGCACGACGGCTCCTCGCCGCAGTGTCGTCGCACGTGCTGCACCATGCGCTCAATGGCGCCTGAAATCGCATAGGTTCCCCCGCTGGTGAGGGCGTCGCTGGTGTTGGTAGGGAACTCCCGAACCTCGCCGGTGGGAACATGCAGGCCCGCCGTGCCCGATTCGAGCGCGCGCAGCATGATGCCGTGACCAGGGAGGATAAAGCCGCCCAGAAACCGCCCCTGCGCATCCACGGCCTCCACCGTCACGGCCGTGCCGACCATCACCACCACGAGGGGGCGCGGCGCGCCTTGTGCCAGCGCGCGGTGCCACGCGCCAATCATCGCAACCCAGCGGTCTGCGCCCAGCCGCGTGGGATGGTCGTAGCCGTTGGACATCCCCGCTTCGGCGGCGCTGGCGACGACCCAATGCGCGGGCACGTCCCACAACTCCTCCATCTGCTCTTCGACGCGGCGCCTCACCGCATCGGCCGCGACGGCGCAGCCCAGCATGGCGGCGGGCGCAGCCAGCGCCGCCCACGGGCCGTCGGCGAGCTTGTCTATGTTCTCCAGGAATTCGGCTCCTTGCGCGAGCAATGCCGCAGCGCGCCGGGGCGAGTCGTAGAGCGCCCATTTCAGCCGCGTGTTGCCGACGTCAATCGTGAGAAACGCCATGCAATGGTCTTCGTGATCAGCTGGCCGCTGCCGCTTCGAGCTGGGCGGCCAACGCGGCCAAGCTTTCGGCCAGCGCCATTTCATGCGCCTGCATCTGCCCGAAGTCGGCGATTGCCTGCTTTACGCACAGCTGCAGGTCCCGATGGCTCTCCATCGGACCCTCGAGCTTTATTGCAGGCGCGTCGCCTTCGCCAACGGCGGCCGCCAGGTTGCCAATGCGGACGCGCCACTCCTTCGCGTTCGCGCCGAGCGCCTGCTGCAGCATCTGCACCAGCCCTGCGCGACGGCTCGCAGTTTGCTGCGCCTGCTGATGGGCAGCCTGGGCGGCGGAACTCACCGCGCGCATCAGCTTCAGCCGGGCCACCAGGATTTCGCAACGGGCCGCGTCCACCTTGATCTGCTCGCGACCCTGCGCCTCCGTCTGGACAGCCTCGCGCGATTTCAGCTGGGTGCGCATGTCCTGCAACCAGCGCGCGCCCTGGTCGAGGAGCTTGTCCAGGGCGTGGTACTCGACCTCAAGCTCGAGCAGGGTGCGGTCGTTTCCGCCGCTCTCGCCCTGCCGCTTGGGCAGCGTCTGGACTTGGGCCATCAGCCCTTTGGCGACCTCCTCGATCCCTTCAAACTGGCCTTTGAATTCGGCGCCGGCGGTCCGGCTCTTGCCCGAGAGCCGCGCCAGCCAGCCGCGGTTTTGGAGTAAGCCGAAATCGAGTCGGGGCAAGGCATCGGCCAAGCGCCCGAGCTCAGCCGCCACCGGAGCAAGTTCGCGCCTCGCCCCCTGCGCTTCCAGGTCCTTGCGCAATTCGGCGAGCCGGCGCACGTGTTGGTGCCCCGCATCCAATGCCATCTGGTCCAGCCACGCCGCCGGCGTAGTCGGTCCCTTGGACTTGACCTGCGCCAGCTGGGCTGGGGTCATAAAGGCGGCGGTGCGGTCTGGGTCGTCCATGGCGGCTCGCTGAGGAATGTGCCGCAATATAAACCCTTGTGCCGAAAGGTCTCAAATCGCGCCGAACCAGCAGGCCCGCTGGATGGCCGCCATCTTGTTGTCCACTTTCAGCTTGCCCATGGCGTTGGCCAGGTGATAGTTCACGGTGCGCTCGCTGCAGTGCAGTCGCAGTGAGCTCTCGCGCGCGGTGAGGCCATGGAAGGCCAGCACCAGGCACTCCTGCTCGCGCGGACTCAGCGTAGAGCGGGCGTGCGCTATGCAGCGCTTGACCAGCGGCCAGATGTTCAGCGCAGACCATGCGAGCGACGCCGCCTCGGTCCGGTCTGTCAGCTCGCGCGGGCTGAACATGAAGCATTCGAACGCGCGGCCGGCGGGCAGCGAGAACTCGACACGCACCACGGTCTGAAAGCCGTGAGCCAGCCACAACAGCCGCCACCGGCTGGAATTGAGGTGGTCGGACTTGGCGATGTGCTGCCATGCAACCAACGGCGCATCCGAATCACGCCACGGCGCACCGAAGTCGCGGCTCTCGGCCAGCGCGCGAGCGGCGTCCGCCACAATTGGCGGGTGGACGGCAACCACGTCGCGGTCTTCGCTGGTACCGAATGGGTTGGGGCCCAGGACAGCGACCGCTTCCACCGAGAATTCGCGTAACGCGCCGACCCAGTCGCTTAGCAGGCCGTCCAGGCTCACACTGTCAAAGTTAACAGGCAGCTGCATCGACGTGTTTCAAAAGAACCGGGACAATAGCACGCTCCTTCACACTACACCCTACGGACCTGGTGCCACAAAAAAGCACACGCGAAACGCGCCTCTCCATGACGACCTCGATGCAGCCGCCTGCAGCGTCGCAAGCCGTCGCTCGCTGGCTGAAGGATGAAGTCGTCAACGCGCCGCTGGTGCCCGTGTTGCATCCGTCTCCGCTGCGGATGAAGGGGCTCGGGCTGTTCACGCTGTTCGGACATCCGCTGTTCTGGTTGGTGTGGACCCATTGGCTGCCGCAGCCGTATGAGAATCTGGCGTTGCGCCTCTTTACGGCGTCGCTCGGCCTGCTCCTGATCAGCAATCGCATTTCGGGCGATCCGACCAGCCGGCTGTCGGGCCAGGTGTTTACCGCAGTCTTCTGGTTCGAGTTGCCCTTCCTTTTCAGTTGGATGTATCTGTGCAACGGCGGCAACCACGCCTGGCTGGCGAGCATGGCGGCGATGATCCTCACCTACTACTTCGCGACCGACTGGCGCATTGCCACGCTCGGCATCGCTGTCGGAGGGCTTCTCGCGCGCATCCTGTTCCAGTTCTGGGGGCCTGCCGTGCCACCTATGAGCACCGAGCTGTTGCTTACCAATACCATGGTCATGGCATTCTGCGTAAGCATGGGCCTGCTGCTCGGCGTGTCTTCGGCCAACTTGCGCCGCGAACATCTGGCTCACACACTGACGACCATGGGCATCATGGCGCACGAACTGCGCACGCCGCTCGCCACAATGTCGCTCATCGGGGACGCTGTACGCGGTTCGGCGGCCGACAGCAAAGGGGCTACGGCGCACAAGCTGGAGCAGCTGTCCGCGCGCTTGCACATGCTGGTGCGCAACATGAACCACCAGATTGACATGCAGATCGCGAACGCGCGTCTCATGCGGCTTCCGGTACGCAGGGAAGCCGTGTCCGCCGGCAATCTGGTGCGCGAAGCAGTGGCGAACTACCCTTTCCGGAGCGCGCGCGAGCGCGAGTGCGTGCAGGTCGACGTCAAGACCGACTTCATTTTTGTAGGCTCCCACGCCCTGTTCTCCC
>JBKJTX010000104.1:0-4378 GCA_046590315.1 Ramlibacter sp.
CCACCCGCCGCTATCCGGCGCAGCATCACCGCGCAGGCCACGTGATAGGCCAACACGAGCGCGACGACCATCAGCTTGGCGTGCATCCAGCTGCTCCCCGGCCCTTGTCCAATACCGTAACCCAGCCAAAGCCAGAGCCCGAACAGCAGCGCCGGCACGGCCAAAACTGTGGTGAAGCGCAACAGCTTGCGCGCCATCAAGAGCAGCCTGCCCCGTTCAGCCGGCGAATCCCCGGGAACCATGGCGAGGTTGACGAAGATCCGCGGCAGGTAGAACAGGCCGGCGAACCAGCTGGCCACGAAGACAATGTGCAAGGACTTCACCCAGAGCATGGGTGGAGTGTATGAACAAACGAGCAGGAGTCTCAAAAGGACGTGCAGCGGTGCTCGCCCAAAAAAAACCCCGGCTCAAAAGCCGGGGTGGGAAGCCTTTTTGCTGTCACACATTAAGGCACCCGCTCAGGGAGGAAAAGCGGGGAGCGTCGAAACGCCCAGCCGTAATTTAACAAACGATTGGGCGGGTTTCAAGGCGTGCCTCGTGATTTACTTGACCAGCCGGTGACATGTCGTACAAATCGGCGTAGGGGAGTACACCTAGGGGGCTGGTTGCGGCCGCGCACGAACCTGCGCGGCGGATAGAGCACAATTTCCGCCATGAGTCTGCATGCCCCCTATCCTCACGGCCGCCCCAGGCGGCTTCGCCGCGACGAATTCACCCGCAACCTGGTGCGGGAGAACGCGCTCACGACGCACGACCTGATCTATCCGGTGTTCGTGCTCGATGGCCGCAACAGGCGCGAAGCCGTGGCTTCGATGCCCGGCGTGGAGCGCCTCAGCATCGACCTGCTGCTTGAAGTCGCGGAAAAGTGCGTGGCGCACGGGATTCCGGTGATGGCCCTGTTCCCTGTTATCGACCCGCAGCGGAAGTCGGCCGACGGGCGGGAAGCTTTCAACCCGGATGGTCTCACCCCGCGCGTGGTGCGCGAGTTGAAGTCGCGCTTTCCGGAGCTTGGCATCATGACCGACGTTGCCCTGGACCCCTTCACCAGCCATGGCCAGGATGGCCTTCTGGACGACACCGGCTACATCCTCAACGACGAGACCGTCCAGGTATTGGTGCGGCAGGCTCTGGTCCAGGCCGAGGCGGGCGTGGACATCGTGGCGCCCTCGGACATGATGGACGGGCGCATCGGCGCCATTCGCGCGGCGCTCGAGAGCAAGGGTCACATCCACACCCGAATCATGGCCTACAGCGCGAAGTACGCGAGCGCCTTTTATGGGCCATTTCGCGACGCGGTCGGATCGGCCGGCAACCTTGGCAAGAGCAACAAGAAGGTCTACCAGATGGACCCCGGCAACACCGACGAGGCGTTGCGCGAAGTCGCCATGGACATTGCCGAAGGCGCTGACATGGTAATGGTCAAGCCAGGCATGCCCTACCTCGACGTGGTGCGGCGAGTGAAGGACGAATTCGGGGTGCCCACCTTTGCCTACCAAGTAAGCGGCGAGTACGCGATGCTCAAGGCCGCAGCGCAGAACGGCTGGCTCGATCATGACGCAGTGATGCTCGAAAGCCTGCTGGGCTTCAAGCGGGCCGGCGCTGACGGCGTGCTCACGTATTTCGCCCTGGACGCCGCCAAGCTTCTTGCCCGCTGAGGCCAGCATGCACATCGTCGAGTTCACTGCCGGCACGCTGAGATTTTTGGATCAATTGCCCGAGCGAGCGCCGGACGGCGGCTTCATCTGGATCTACCTTGAGCGCGAGTCGCTCGATTCTGAAATGGCAGCGCTGCAAAAGGCGGCTCAGACGCTGGGCGGCTCCCCAATGCTCGACCTGCACTTGAAGGACCTTGGCAGCCGCGCCCATCCTTCGCACTACGACTACACCTCGGTCTACGACCTGGTGATTTTTCGGCGCTTGGCGACCGTACCCGAAGTGCAAGCCGAGACGCCGCCTGCCGAAACAGGCGCGCAAGGACCGCTTGCAGCCTTCACCCGCATCCGCACGCGCGCCGTCGGCTTTGTCGTGTTCGACCGCTTGCTGATCTCGGTGCACCCGGCGGGTTGCTACGCTGCCAAGGCATTCATCCAACGTTTCCTCGGCGATGCGGTGCAGGCCGAAGCGCTCAGCGCCGCCGCGCGCAGCCGCCTGCCTACCGGTTCCTCCGACCTGATGTTGCGCATGCTCAACGTGATGGTCGACAGCTACCTGGAACTGCGCAAGGAATTGAGCGCCGCGCTTGACGAGTGGCAGCAGCTGCTGCTGGCGCCCCGATCGCGGGGCGGGGACTGGCGCGCGCTCCTGTCGGCCCGCACCGCGCTGCACACCCTCGAAGACCTTTGCGACGGCCAGGCCGACGCGATGCAGGAATGGCTGGACACTCAGCGCGAGCAACCGCCGGCGTGGATGCCGCAAGCCGAGCGCGATACCCTTTTGGCACGAGCCCGCGACGTGGTCGAGCACATAGAGCGCGTGCTGCATCATGTGCGGCGCATGGAACAGGGCGCGGAAACGGCCGTGCAGATTCACTTCTCGGCTCTTGGCCACCGCACCAACGAAATTATGCGGGCGCTCACCGCGCTGACGGCGGTTTTCCTGCCGCTCAATTTCATCACCGGATTCTTCGGAATGAACTTCGAGTTTCTGCCGTTGATTCATTCCCGGCCAGCCATGTGGGTGATGCTGGGCTTAATGGCAAATGTGGCGCTCGTCGTGCTGCTGGTGTTCTGGCGCAAGCGCTATCTGGCGCGCACCGGACGCTGAATGACGGCCGTTAATCCTGGCGGCCCGACGGGGCAGGAGCTTCGGATCGGCTGCGCCGGCTGGAGCTTGCCGCGCGCAGCGCAGGGCCGCTTCGGCGGCGAAGGATCACACCTGGAGCGCTATGCGGCGCGCTTGAATGCGAGCGAAATCAACTCCTCGTTTTACCGTCCGCACAGCCCCACCGTCTACCAGCGCTGGGCCGAGAGTGTGCCGATAGATTTTCGGTTCAGCGCCAAGCTTCCCAAGACCATCACGCACGAGCGCCAGCTCGCCAACTGCGAAGCGCCGATGGACGAGTTCCTCGCGCAGGCCGGGGTCCTCGGCGCGCGCCTGGCGTGTCTGCTTGTGCAATTGCCGCCCAGCCTCGCCTTCGACCTTGCACTCGCCGACGTCTTTTTCACGGCACTGCGCAAGCGCTGGCCGCGCGCCATCAGCGCCGAGCCGCGGCACGTCAGCTGGTTCACGCCGCAGGCGGACGCGCTGCTGAAGAGCCACCGCGTGGCATGCGTATTGGCCGATCCGGTTCGGCACGCAGCGGGCGCCCGGCCGGGCGGCTGGCCCGAGTTGGTTTACCTACGGCTACACGGCTCACCCCGCATGTACTACTCGGCCTACGATGTAGCGTTGATCGCAGCGCTGGCCAAGCGCATCGCCGTCGCCCTGCGCGAGGGCGCCGACGTCTGGTGCATCTTCGACAACACGGCGGCCGGCGCCGCGACCGATAATGCGCTGGACCTGAGAGAGGGCTTGGACAAGGAGCTCGGATGAACAAGCGTCGCGGACATCAAGGCGTGCCGGAAACGCAGACCGAATACCGCAAGTCGGCGACTGGTGAGGACGTCACGCGGGAGAACGTGCAGGCGATGCGCCAGCTCGAAGAGGCGGCGATGGCCAAGCGTACGAGGGCGGACCGCTTTGCCGCAGCCATCGCCAAGTTCTGCGGCAGCATGCGTTTTGTGTGGATCCATGTCACCGTCTTCACGATCTGGCTCGGCTACAACACCCTGCCCTGGTTCCGCGCGTTCGATCCCTATCCGTTCACTTTCCTCACGCTGGTGGTGTCGCTGGAAGCTATCTTTCTTTCGACCTTCATCCTCATCAGCCAGAACTACGATATGCGTATCAACGAGCGCCGCAACTTGTTGGACCTGCAAATCAACCTGTTATCCGAGCAGGAGAACACCAAGATGCTGCAAATCCTCGAACGGATCGCGAAAAAGGTGGGAGCCCACCTGGCCGACGACCCGCAGGTGCGCGCGCTGGAAGAGGCGACACGGCCGGAGGCCCTGGTAGAACAGATCGAGGAAGCCTACCGCGAAGATGCGGGTCAGCCGCCGATCGAGAAAGGCCTGCGATCAGGTTGAATCGCCTCCATTGAGATGCTTGGCAAAGAAGGCCCAGGTGCGCTCCCGAGCTTGCTTTGCCGCATCCGCGTTGTAAGAAGCGCGCTGGTCGCAGTTGAAGCCATGGTCGGCGTGGTAGAGGTGGACTTCGACGTCCGGATGCGCCTTCTTGAACGCTTCCACGCTGTCCAGCGAAATCCAGTGATCCTGGTCGCCGAAGTGCGCGAGCACAGGCACCTTGGGCACCCGCGCGATCTCATCGGGGGTCGTCA
>JBKJTX010000440.1:0-4144 GCA_046590315.1 Ramlibacter sp.
CATCGCGGCGGCGCAAGGCAAGATGTCGATCGTGGCCGGCGCGGACGACGAACTGTTCCACGCTGACCGCTTCGCCGCCACCTTCGCTGCGGCCGGCAAGACGGTCCCGGTGCGCCTGGTGCCGGGCCTCGGCCACATCGACCTCACACTGCAAAAAGCCGGCCATGCCGCAGTGGCAGCAGCTTGCAAAATCGGAAATGTCTTATGAAAAAACTTCTCTTGTCTTGCCTGCTAGGGCTCGCAGCGCAGGTGCACGCCGGAACCGGTCTCACGGAATTGCCGGGGCGGCAAGGCGACGGGCCCATCACGGTGTTTTACCCGAGTAGCGTTGCGGATCGCAGTGTGCAACGCGGGCCACTCGGGCCACTCGGGCTGAGCCTTGCAGAAAATGCCGCGCCCGCCCGCGGCAATGGCCGGCTCGTCGTTCTCTCGCATGGTTCCGGCGGCGGTCCCCGGACTTACACCGACCTCGCACGCACGCTGGTCAACGCGGGCTTCGTTGTTGCCCTTCCCGAGCACCGCGCTGACAATTACAAAGACCCTTCCGAGCCCGGACCCGCCAGCTGGAAGATTCGCCCAGCCGAAGTGTCGCGCGCCATCGATGCGGTGGCGCAGGATGCGCGCTTTGCGCCCCTGCTCTCACTCGACAAGGTCGGCATGTACGGCATGTCGGCGGGTGGACACACCGCGCTCAGCTTGGCCGGCGGCAAGTGGTCGCCCGTCGCGCTCAAGCGGCACTGCGAAGCGCACATCGACGACGACTTCCCATCGTGCGTTGGCCTTGTGACGCGACTGCGCGGCAATATGTTCGACAGTGTCAAGAAAACCGTCGCGCTCTGGTTCATCCGCCGGCGCCTGGCCGACGAGACGCCCCAGATGTACACCGATCCGCGCATCGCAGCGGTGGTGGCAGGCGTGCCGTTCGCTGTCGACTTCGATCCCGCTTCGTTGGCCACGCCGCGCATCCCGCTGGGCCTCGTGACCGCGAGCCATGACAAGTGGCTGGCCCCTCGCTACCACAGCGACCGCATCCTGGCCGCCTGCAAAACCTGCGAACTGGTGGCCGCCCTGCCAGGTGGCGGCCACGGCGCGCTGCTCTCGCCGCCGCCGCCGGCCGACCGCATCCCCGACATCCTGGCCGACCTCCTGGCGGACGCGCCCGGCTTCGACCGCAGCCAGCTGCCGGAGGTCGATCGCAAGATCACCGCCTTCTTCACGCGCCACCTGCTCCCCTAGAATGAGCGCGACCATCCCGGCACCCGGAGGTATCCCATGCCACAACTCAGCTCCGAAGAAATCGAACGCCTCGCGCACAAACGCGCCCGCGCCAAGATGGGGTGGTACTTTCACTTGACGGTCTACATCGTGGTCAACCTGTTCCTGTTCGTGGTGTCGTACTACGGCTTCCGCTCGCGGCCCTGGAATCTCTACCCGGCCCTCGGCTGGGGCCTGGGGTTGCTGCTGCACGGCGCTTCGGTGTTCCTGCTTTCGTCAGGCAGCGGCATCGGTGAAAGCATGGTGCAACGGGAACGCGAGCGGCTGCAGCGCCAACAGGACGGCAGGGCCTGATCGCTGCCGCGATGAAAATCGAGTGGCTCTCCAAACTGCGGCACCTGCTGCAGGTGCTGGCCTTTTGCCTGGTGGTCGCCACCGTGCAATACGCGTTCCAGCCGGACCGGCCTTACGGGCCGCCGGTGCTCTATTCGGTCTTCATCGGCACCATCACCTGGACCATCGTCGACCTGGGGCGACATCTGTTTCCCTCGGCGGCCGAAACCGGTTGGCCCACCGGTATCGCCGGCCTGCTGCTGGTGTTGGGCGGCATCGTCTGCGGCTACGTAATCGGCACGATGATCGCGGACCGGCTCTGCGTGCTGTACCAGTTCTACCCGGCGGGGCCGTCGCCCAACAAGCAGGCCGAGCTGCGCAGTTCGCTGCTGATCACCGCGCTGGCGGGCATCGCCGGGTGCTATTACTTCTATAGCATAAACAAGAGTGCTTACCTGCAGCGAAAAATGAGCGAGGCGCACCAGCACGCGAACGAAGCGCGCCTGAAGCTGCTCGAAACGCAGCTCGAGCCGCACATGCTGTTCAACACGCTGGCCAACCTGCGCGCGCTGATTGCCGTTGACGCCCCACGGGCGCAGCAGATGCTGGACCACATGATTGCGTACCTGCGCGCCACGCTCAACGGCTCGCGCACCGCCACGCACAGTCTCCAAGCCGAGTTTGACCGTTTGCAGGACTACCTGGAACTGATGGCGATCCGCATGGGGCCGCGCCTCACATTTTCGCTGGAGCTGCCGCCGGAACTGGCGCAGCACCTTGTGCCTGCGCTGCTGCTGCAGCCTCTGGTGGAGAACTGCATTCAGCACGGGCTGGAGCCCAAGGTCGAGGGCGGGCGCATCACCGTCAGCGCGCGGCATGAGGGCGACCAGTTGGTGCTGTCAGTGGCGGATACCGGTGTCGGGACCTCAGGGGCGCCAGCGACGGGCAAGGGCTTCGGCATGAGCCACGTGCGTGAGCGCTTGGCGGCGTTGCACGGCCCGGCGGCGCGCCTCGACTTTGCCGGCACCGACAGCGGCGGCGCCTGTTCGGTCATTCGCTTGCCCTTCGATTCATGAGCATCGCGCCCACGGCCCTGATTGCCGAAGACGAGCCCTTGCTAGCGCAAGCGCTGCAAGCCGAGCTGCTGCGCGCGTGGCCGCTGCTGCAGATCGTCGGAACAGTCGGGGATGGTGCGTCGGCGGTGACACAGGCGCTCGCGCTGCAGCCCGACGTACTCTTCTTCGACATTCGCATGCCGGGGCAGACGGGCCTGGAAGCCGCGGCAGAACTCGCCGACGAATGGCCGCAAGGCAGGGCCTTCCCCGCGCTCGTGTTCATCACGGCTTACGACCAATACGCCGTGCAAGCGTTCGAGACCCAGGCGATCGATTACGTGCTCAAGCCCGTCCAAGCGGCTCGGCTACAAAAGACAGTCGCCAAGTTGCAGGACACGCTGGCGCGCCGTACGCTGGGCGGCGTCGATTTCGAGGCCACCCTCGGCCAATTGCGCAATTTGCTCGGCTCGGTGCCCACGCCGGCTACTGCGCCTGTGCAGGGCCCGCTCAAGCTGGTCCAGGTGAGCGTGGGCACCAGCATCCGCATGGTGCCCATTGAGGAGGTCGTGTACTTCGAAGCCGCTGACAAGTACCTGCGGGTGCTGACCGAAGGCCACGAGTACCTGATTCGCACACCACTGAAGGAACTGCTGCCGCAACTCGATGCCCAGCGGTTCTGGCAAATCCACCGCAGCGTCGTGGTGAGGGCAGACGCGATCGACAGCGTGACCCGGGACGAAGCCGGCAAGCTCTACCTGCAACTGCGCGGCCGTAAGGAAAAACTCGCCGTGAGCCGCCTTTACGCGCACCTCTTCAAGGCGATGTAGCCCCGGCCGCATCCAAGGTGCGGTAAGTTGCGTACTGGCTTCGACGCGTTGCGTCGCCAACACCAACTATGGAGATTCCCATGATCCGTTTCGCATTTGCCGCCACCGCCGTGGCAGCCCTCGCCGCCTGTGCAGGCGCCCCGATGACGAAGCCTTACGACCAGGCGATGCTGCCCGCAGCCGTCCAGGTACCTAGCGGCAACAAAGTGGCGATGGAAGCCGTCGGCGTGGGCGAAATTACTTACGAGTGTCGCGCTAAGGCCAACACGGCCGGGGAGCACGAGTGGGTGTTTGTCGGTCCCGATGCCAGGCTGATCGATCGCAGCGGCAAGCAGGTCGGGCGTTACTTCGGCCCGCCTGCCACGTGGGAGAACACGGACGGCTCAAAGATCACGGGGGCACAGGTCGCCGTCGCGCCCGCCATGGCCGGGAGCATCCCCTACCAGCTGGTAAAGGCCAACCCTGCGATGGGCACCGGCGCCATGACCGGCACGACCTACGTGCAGCGCGTCGCCACCCAAGGCGGCGTTGCACCGTCGATGCCGTGCGCGGCCACCAACATCGGGACCAAGCAGATCGTCAAGTACCAAGCCGACTACATCTTTTATCGCGCTTCGTAAACGGCAGTAATTTCCAACGAGCGCGCGTCCGTCAGAAACTGGGGGCGTCGTCCTACAGAAGGACTGAGCAGCACTCCGCGAAACTACAAGTCAA
>JBKJTX010000215.1:0-4068 GCA_046590315.1 Ramlibacter sp.
GTCGCAGGCCATCGCAACCGATGCACCGGCGCCGGCGGCCACACCATCCGCAAACTGCACGCGCTGCGGGTGCCGACCATCGCCGCGGTGAATGGTGTGGCCGCCGGCGCCGGTGCATCGGTTGCGATGGCCTGCGACCTGGCCATTGCAGCGCCCGCGGCTACCTTCGTCCAGGCTTTCGTGCGGCTGGGGCTGATTCCCGATGCCGGCGGCAGCTGGTTCCTCGTCAAGAAGCTGGGCCTCGCGCGCGCCATGGGCTGCGCCGTACTGGGCGAGAAGGTGAGCGCCAAGGACGCGAAGGAGTGGGGAATGATCTGGGACGTCGCCCCCGAGGGCAAGGACAGTGTGCAAGCCGCGCTCGAGATTGCGGAGCGTCTGGCGGCGCTGCCGACACTGGGCCTGGTCGCCACCCGCAAGCTACTGCGCGCAGCCGCCAGCAACGACCTGGACGCGCAGCTCGATCTGGAGCGCGACACGCAGTCTGCGCTGGGCAAGACCCACGACTTTATCGAGGGCGTCACGGCGTTCCGCGAAAAGCGACCCGCGCAATTCAAGGGCGAATAGGTGAGCCCCCACGCTCGTCACTTCGTGTACTCGCTGCCCCCCGAGGGGGCTCAAGCCTCCTTGAGGCGGCTCGGCGGAGGCTTGGAATGATGGTCGCAGGCGAGGAGTTGGCAGCCAGAGTCGGCGCGGCCATGTTCGCTGCCGACCGCGCCAGCCGCGAATTTCTGCAGATGGACCTCGTGAGCTGCGAACCCGGACGCGCGGTCATGCGCATGACCGTGCGCGAGCCCATGCTGAACGGTCATGACATCTGCCACGGTGGGCTGATCTTTACCCTCGCCGATTCCACCTTTGCCTTTGCCTGCAACAGCCGCAACAAGGTGACGGTGGCGGCGGGTTGCAGCATCGAATTCTTGAAGCCTGGCGAACTCGGGGACGTGCTCACGTGCGAAGGTGTCGAGCAGGTGCTGCAAGGGCGGCACGGCATCTATGACATGAAGGTGACCAACCAGCGTGGTGAAGTGATCGCCGTGTTTCGCGGCAAGAGTGCGCAAATCCAAGGCACGGTAATTCCGGAGCCGGAATGAACGCTTTCCCCCTGGAGCCGATCGAGAAGGCGTCGGTCGACGAGCTGCGGGCGTTGCAGCTGACACGCCTGAAGGCCACGCTGCAGCATGCGTACGCCAACTCGCCCGTGTACCGCGCCAAGTTCGATGCCGCCGGGGTTCATCCCGACCTATGCCGCAGGCTGTCGGATCTGGCGAAGTTTCCATTCACCACCAAGCAGGACTTGCGGGGCAGCTACCCGTTCGGTATGTTCGCGGTGCCGCGTGAGCAGTGCGCCCGCATCCACGCCTCCAGCGGCACCACCGGCAAGCCGACGGTGGTGGGCTATACCTTGAAGGACATCGAAACCTGGGCGCATGTGATGGCGCGCAGCATCCGCGCTTCAGGCGCGCGGCCGGGCGACCTGGTGCACGTGAGTTACGGCTACGGCCTCTTCACCGGTGGCCTGGGCGTCCACTATGGCGCGGAGAGACTCGGCCTCACCGTCGTGCCCTTTGGCGGCGGCCAGACCGAGCGGCAGGTGCAGTTGATCAACGACTTCCGGCCAGACATCATCATGGTGACGCCCAGCTACATGCTGGCGATCGCGGACGAGTTGGAGCGGCAGGGAATCGATCCGCGGGAATGCAGCTTGCGCCTGGGGATCTTTGGCGCCGAGCCTTGGACCAACGACATGCGGCGCGCGATCGAAGCGCGCATGGGCATCGACGCTGTGGATATCTACGGCCTCTCCGAGGTGATGGGACCGGGCGTGGCCAACGAATGTGTGGAGACCAAGGACGGCCCCACGATCTGGGAGGACCATTTCTATCCGGAGATCATCCATCCGGAGACGGGTGAACCGATGGCCGACGGCGAGCTGGGGGAACTCGTCTTCACCAGTCTCACCAAGGAGGCGCTGCCGATCATCCGCTACCGCACGCGCGACCTCACGCGGCTTTTGCCGGGCACCGCCCGCACCATGCGGCGCATGGAAAAGATCACTGGCCGCAGCGACGACATGATGATCGTGCGCGGCGTCAACGTGTTTCCGACGCAGATCGAGGAGCTGATTCTGAAGTGCGCGGAACTCGCGCCGCACTACCTGTGCATCCTCACGCGCGAGGGACCGCTCGACTGCCTCACCGTGGCGGTGGAAACGCGCCACGACATCGCTCACGAATCGGAGCAGGCGCAAGCCGCCGCCCAGAAGCTCGCGCGCGAGATCAAGACCTACGTCGGCACCACAGCCCGGATCGAGCTGCGGGCAAGCGGGGGCATCGAACGTAGCCTGGGCAAGGCCAAGCGGGTCGTCGACCAGCGCAAGCTGTAGCTAGTCTTCGCTTACTTCTGTTCGATCTTCTCGACCATGAGATCGACGTAAACGTCCGGCCCCATGTTGATCTTGATGCGCACGGGCAGGTACTGCAGGCTGGGCGCAAACCACATCTCTGGTGTGATGTTGCCGCGCGGATTCGCAATCGGTCGTGGCTTCAGATGGAAGGCTTCGATGGCGCCGAAGCCCGGTGTTTGCAGCATTTCGCGCTCGACGATGTCGTAGGTCCACAGGTCCATGCCGCCGGGCCGAGCCAGCCAGAGCTGGACGCTCTGGCCGACCTCCAGCAATTCCTGCCCTGTCGCAAATCGGTGACTGAGCTCGACGAACTGGCTGGCTGTGTCCTGCAACAGCACGCCGGGCTGCCGGGTAAGACTTCGACCGTCGTTGAGCATGATGTTGTTTTGGCCGATCCGCACGCCACGCGACTTGCCGCCCGGCCGAACTTCTTCGTAAACCTGAGGCACCAGCCCTTGGGCGGTCACTTCACCCTGGCTGGTCAAGACCATGGTCGCAAAGACCGACAGGTTGATTTCTATGCGGGCCTGGTAGCGCTGTTCGACCCGCTGCCATTGCACGCGGGCGGTGCCATAGAGTTCGCCCCGGTAGTTGCCACTCAGCCGGTAACTGAGGCGGGTGTCGGCGGGCCAGGTGTCCAGATTCGGGCCGGGCTGTGCTGTTGACGCAGCCGCAGCCGCAGACGCCGGTGCGCTGGCCGGCGTGGCGGGCAGGGCCGCTGTTTCAGTTGCGAGCGGCGCGGCCGGCCCAGGTTCGACTTGAGCCGTTTCCTGCGGAGGCTTCGGCGCGGGGACGGCCGCCGAGGCTGCAGCGGCAGGAGCCTCGGCCCGGTTCGGCGATACGGAGGCAATCGAGGGACGTACAGCCCTTGCGCGGGGGAGAGTCGGGGTCGCCGGAACCGAAGCGCGTTCTTGCGGCTGCAGCAGGCGCGTAAACATCGGCGTGGCGAGAGGTTGCAGCAAGGCAACCTCTCGAAACTGGCGTCCCAGCCACTCGAGCACCGCCACATGGGTGAGCAGCACGAGCGCGACCAGCGCTGTGAAGCGAAAGCCGGTCCGCACGCTCAGGCGTGCGCAGCCAACCATGGCTGCGCACGAGCCGCATCGCGCAGGACCAACCGCCACGTGGTCACGGCCGGCGGGAGGTTCAGCTCCAGCCGCAGTAGCCGGCGGTCGCGCGCGACCAACGCAGTCACCTTCTTGTGGGTGCCGGCGTAGAGCAGCACGTCGTCGAGCTTGGTGATGCGCCAGCCCGTGCCACCCACTTCAACGCCGACCCATTCGTCATTGGCGGCGATTCCGGCTTGTTCGGCGGCACCGCCGCGCAACACGGTCTTGACCTGCACACCGGCGGTCTCGGTGACGCGAACACCGAGGCGCTGCTGCAGTTGAGCCGGCTCTTCCAGCACGTTGACGCCGTGCGGCCGGAGGAGTTCTTCCAGCGGCAAATCGCGTGTGCCGTGCACCCAGGCGGCAATCTCGCGGGTGAAAGCGCGGCCGCCCAATTCCTTCAGTACGGCCGCGAAGTCGGCTTCGGTCATGGGGCCCGCCTTGCACCGCAGCCACAGGGCGCGCATCACTTCGTCAAGGGTGGTGTGGCCTTCAGCGCGCAGCGTGAGGTCGAAACACAGCGCCACCAGTGCGCCCTTGGTGTAATAGCTGATG
>JBKJTX010000338.1:0-9193 GCA_046590315.1 Ramlibacter sp.
GTTTGAGGAAATACCAGGCGATGGGTGGTCTTGTAGTTGGTCGACGGGACGGGCGTCGTTGTGCATCCCGCGCTCAATGCCAGTGCGCCGGCCGAGATCAGCAACGCGAAAAGGCGCATACGCAGGGTCAACAAATGGAGTTTCATGATGGGTTCTCCGGAAAAAGTGGATAGGAATTCCGGCTACAGCGGAACGGGACTGCTGGGATTCGCTCGCAGCTTGAGCTTGAACTTGAACGAACCATCGGGCAGCGCGCCGGCGCCCGTGATCGGTATTTCGGCGTCCGCGTCCGCCGCACCGACAGCGGCGTTCACGGTGAACATCACGTCCTTGATTGCATTCGGCGTGCCGGTCGTGTCGAACGTCAACGGGTTGTTGGTGATGTTGATGGTCCAGCTGTCGTTGCTGACCACCGGAGCGCCGATGGTGTAGCTGCCGGGGACCTTCAGCCGGACATTCAGTGGATTGATGGTGGCTTTCTGGTTGCCCGGCACCGCGGCGTTCGTCTTGATGTACAAGGAGCCGTTGCTGAACTTCTGCACGCTGCCCAACACCGTCGGGGACAGGAACTCGACCTCGAGGTTGGGTGCGCCGGGCGCCGCGCTGATCGCCACGGGATCCGCGGTCGAGCTGCCCGTGATGCCCGGGAAGTTCTTGGCCCGCACGCCGAAAGTGACGCTCGCACCTCCGGCAGCGCCGGTGGTGACGATGACCACCACGGGCGTTGAACTCGGGGTCGGCTGGCTCTTGGGAATCGCGATTTCACTGACGCCGTTCTTGACTGCGACGGTCCAACCCGGCGACGGCGACAGGAGCTTCGGTTCGAGAATGTAGACCTCGTCGCGCGAAGTGAAGGCCTCGATCGCGTACGTGAACTCGTAGGTTTTATTGGCCGCCAGCGCGCCAGCCGGACTCACCACGGTGCGGGTGATGTTGAAGCTGGCTTCCAGGTTGGTGGGCAGGCCGGGCAGCACGAAGAACGTCGCGGAGTCCGACGCGCCGCCCTTGTTCTCCACCGTGAGGACCACGGTCTTGCCCGCATCGGGGATGCCCAGAAGCGGCGGCACGAGGAAACTCAGCAGGCTCGAGCTGCTGCCGGAAAGCAACGTCGACAGCGAAACTTCCGTCCCTTCAATCAGGATACGCTTGAGCGTGCCCGGGTCGAGCCCGCTCCCGAAGACCTTCAGTTCCTCGCCCATGCGAAGGACTTGCGGTTGCAGGCTTGTGATCTCCAGCGTCCCGCCAGTGCTGCCCGCCAAGAGGGCATCGTGGTCGTTGATGGCACCGATGATCCGATTGATCAGTTCCGCCGAGATGATGTCTCCCGGAAGAACCTTGTCCAAGACTTTCGCCATATGGCCTCCTTGTGTGACGGGTTCAGCAGCAGCTGCTGCTGTAGTTGCTCAGGTCCGCGCGTGCCATGTCGAAGCGCGCGAAGCCATGGTTGGGCATAAGGCCGCTCGCGAAGGCGACGACCGGCTGGACGCCGGCTCCGTTCATCTGCGCCCATGTGATTTGCCATGGCCGGTGCACCCAGATGAATTCCTTCTGCGTCACGTCGGTGGGCGCGTAGCGAAGCGCCTCGTCCCTGAGCGTGCCGAGCTGGCGCCCATCGATGAACTCCGTTCCTTGCGTAGAGCCGGTCAGCGGACGGCGCACGAGACCCGCAAAGAACGGCGTGTCTGCGAAACCGCGCAACGGCGGCGCCTGCAACGGCACCAGACCAAACGGCGGCAGGAAATGGAAGTGGTCGATGGCGGCGAGCGTCGCGGGCGCCGCAGTCGCAGCCAGCAAATCGGCCAGCTGATCCTGGAACTGCGCGCACATGGCGTCCGCCTCCACCAGGCGCCGCGCCCGGGCGTGAAACGACATGCCCGAGAGCGCGTCGGGTTCGACGAGCCTCCGCCGCACGGCCCAGTTGTCGACAAATTGCAGGCCCGTGGTTGTCCAGTACAGGATGGCCAGGGGCACGTCGCAATCATTCAGTGCTCCTCCCACGGACCGCAACTCATCGACCAGACCATACGTGGCGGGGTCCGAGCGCCACGGATCGGCCGCGTTCGCCTGTCGGGCGTCAACACCGAAGCAGCGATATGCGAGCCGGTTGCGAAACCGCTGCGATCCGATGTCGAGATCCACATAGCGCAGAGGGTTGAGGGCGAGTAGCCTGAACTGCACGGCTTCCACCGTCGCGTCGGTGTTGCAACGCACGTTGGACGTATCCAGGCCGTTGGTCGGCGCGCGGCCTTCGCTGGCCTGCGCCGGTGCAATGGTGAGCACGTAGATGCCGGCGCCCGCCACGTACACGCCGTCGGCGACGGGGTTGCAATTGGCGAACACGCAATCGCATCCGCTCGCCGGCGCGCCCGCGGAAAACTTTCGCGCCAGGGCCACGCTGATGTCCGCGGTCAATCGGAGGGTCTGCCCTGCGCGATTGACGGCCAGCCCGGCTTTGACGCGCAGCACTGGCGCAGAGGAGGTGTCGAGCTTGGCATCGCGCGATGCCTCGAGGCCAAACGCGACGCCGTCACCCAGCCCCAGGCCGAGACGGCTGTCAGCTTCGCGCCGCGCGACTTGCTCGCGCGTGAGGTCCTTGGCGGCCAGCAGGCGACCGTTGAAGAAATTGACCGAACGGATGCCGCCGGTGCCCAGCGGCTGCTGGAGTTGGAGGGGGTCGGCTAGGGCCATGTTGTCCTCACGTGGCAGAAATGACGGTCCACTGGCCGGCGCCGTCGGCAATCACCGTCACGGCGCGGCGCTTCTTCACAATCAGCTTGGTGTCGTCGTCGATCAGATCCCCGGACGCGCTGTCGCAGACCAGCTTGAAGTCGGTGACGTCAAAGTTCTTCACGATGAATACCCGGCCCGCGGTCATCGGCGTGGAGCCCGGAAGTGTCAGCGTCATGGGCGAGGGGCCGCGACAGATGACGCAATAGTGGCTTTCGTCCAGCGTCATGTCGCCGTTGACAGTCGCAATCGGTACGGGGCTGATGCCGGCGTTGCCGGCCGGTGCGAAGTCCCCTATCGGCATGAGTTCGGTCACGCTCTCACTGGCCGGCGCGCAGTCGCAGCCGCACATCATCCACTCTTGCAACATGCGCAAGTGAGTCAGCACCGGCCGGGTGGTCTCGTCGATGTCGACGGCCATCGGGCTGCCGCTGACCTGCCAGGCGCCGGTGGGCGAGCCGCCCACCCAAGTGACTTCGAAGCCGACACGCGCCAGCAGCAGGCAGTCGGTGTCGCGCTGCTCGTTGCGATGGCAGCGCATCGCCATCCAGATCGGACGCAGCTCGGTGACCCAGAATCGGAAGGCCACGCGCAGGAAGTCGCACATGCGAGCCGTCGAGACCGCAAGTGGCGAAGGCGAGAGGTCGAACAGATAGTCGCCCAGCGTGTTGAACGACACCGGCGGCGACAGCGGGGGCGACGCGGTCTGGGCGTCCAACCAGGCTTGCGCAGCGGGACGCAGACTCGCAAGCCAAGCCGCGTCGTCGCTCGCCGACGGCGGACTCGAATCGACGACTTGTACGTTGGCTTTCAGCCACCGGACGAAGTCGCGTAGCGCGTCCTCCTCGGTCTGCAACGGGGCCGCCTCGCGCAGTTCCAGTGCGAAGTCGTCGGCCACGCGCGAGGGCGCCATCAGTTCGTCTTCTGACCTGCAGGGCTCGCCGGGGACCGGCACCGGGCGCGTCAGGCAATCGGCCCAACACAGTGTGAGATACAGCGAGACAACGCCGCTTGCGCCCGGCAGCGGTGCGGCGGGGGGCGACAACGGCGGCGAAAGCGGCGGTGACCCTGGATCGAGCAGGCGCGTGACGATGGCCGCGTTCTCGGTCTTGGCCAGCCAGCGGTTCAGCACGCAGCACTGGTCGGCCGGCACGCACACCTGGCGGCCGCTGGGCACCAGCGCCGAGCCGGCAGTGACGTGCACCCGCGGACCTTCGGCGCCATCGTTTTCGGCAAAAACCTTGAGCCCCGAGAGCGTGCCGTAGCCAATGGCGTCATGCGCCAGCCAGCGGTCGCGGCCGTTCAGCCAGGCGAACTCCTGGGTCAAATCTTCCACGCCCAGCACCATGCCGCGCGCATAGTTCACGTGTTGCGTGGGGTCGGGCGCGGAGCCCATGAGTGTCGATACCGGTTCGTTGCAGCAGCCCATGGCTTGCTCCTTAGCAGTCGATCAAAAGACGGTCGCCAGCGCGTGGCCTGGCCGCGCCGCCGACAAAACTTGCGCCAATGTAGGCCCGACCTACGACGGCATCGGGAATCAGCTCGGGCGCTCGGCTGCCGGCGCCCAGTTGCGTGTCCAGCCCCAGACGGGCCTCGCCCACGCGGTTGAACGCCCAGAAAAACCGCACGTCGAACACCGTGTGCGCCGGCTTCTCAAGGTCCACCATGCGGCGGGCCAGCGCGAGCTTCTGCTCCCGCGCATAGGGATCGCCCGTCACGCTGTCCATCGGCAGCAGCACCGAGAAGCGATGCGCCGTGCGATGCATCGCGAGCAATTGCCCCTCGAACTGGAGCCAGTCGGTTTGCGCAGCCGCCGTGGCGGGCAGGACGTCGGTCAACGGGACTTGATCGAAGCGCAGCCAGTGCGTGCGGTGCGCGCCTTGCAGCCGTTCGATGCGGCGATAGCGGCCGGCCAGAAAACCTTGCCAGCGTGTGCGGGTCAGGGAGGTGTACGCGCAGAAGTCGTCCCAATCGGTGGCGGCGTTGGCATTGGCAGGCAAGTCGGGTGGCAGCGTGACCGCAGCGATGCTGGCATACGTCGCGCCGTGCTGCGCGTTGAGCGCCTCCACGGTGACATAGCGCGAACGCAGGAAGGTTTGCCAGCTGCTGCGCTCGTCGGCGCCCGCGGAAGGGACAAACCCCAGCGTCGCCATGCAGAAGTCGTCCCAGCCGGTGTCCCCCGAAGGTGCGACCAATTGGAAGGGCGTGATCTGCTCGACCGGCGTGGCCGTGCGGCCTTGCGAAGTTGCGTAGCGATCCGCCAGGCCGCTATTGCCTTCGGGCGGCGTCCACAGCGGCTGCGCCATGACGGCCAGCGGGCCATCGCTCACCGCGCTGGAAGGGTCACCCGCAGCGACGGCGCCGATCAGGCGCGTCTGGTAGGCCTCGACGATGCGGATGCGGCGCGCGCCGTCGTCGCGCGGGCGCGGGCCGGCGAACATCGCTTCGTCAAAACAGGGATCGAACGCCAGCTCAAGCGCCAACCGCAGGCCATGCGTGGTGCCGCGCCAGCGGAAGAAGTCCATCGCATGCTTGACGAACAGGCGATGGCGGCGCTGGTCCCAGGCCGGGTCCAGCGCCACGTCGAACCATTCAGCCAGCCAGGCCAGCGCCTCGGCCGGCACGATGCGCGGGTCGAACAGCGACTGTACCTGGGCGACGCGGTCCTCGATGTTCGTCAGCGTACTTTCGAAGTTGGCCAGCCAACGTTCAAGGAAATTGGCCTGCGTCGGTTCCTCGCGGTACGCGGCCGGCAGAAAGCGCTCGGAATAGGAGAAGCGCGGCGACCAGATGCGCAGCGCGCGCAAGCGCGGCGTGGCCGTGCCGTTGTTGCTGCGCAGGCGAATGCGCAGTTGCAGGTAACGCCCCCTCGCCTTTTGCAAGAGCAACTCCCAGGTGCCCGTGCCGCCTTCGCGCCGGGTTGCGCGCACGGCCTCGCTGCGCACCCACGGCAGCTCGCACCCGTCGGTGCGCAGCCGCGGCACGGGCTCGGGCGACCAGCTCGCGATGACCTGCGCCCCGCCCGGCGAATCGGCCGCGGCCACCATGTCCTCGCGTTCGTCACCGGCCCGACTTTCGATTCGCACTTCGGTATCGGCGGGGATGCACGCGTCCAGCAGCAGCTTGTCCCAGGTGGTGCCCAGCTCATTGCTGTCGAAAACCGTCGTCACGAAGTTCGCCTCGGGTTGAAACCGCACTCGGGGCTGTTGCACGATGGGCGTCCAGCGCACTCGATCCAAACCACTGTCGTAACTCGCGCTTCCGCACACCGCGAGCAGCGCGCGGCCGGCGTAGCGGCGCAGCGGGTACAGCTCGGGTGCTTTCCGCAATTCAAAGCCGGTGGCGCGGTCGACCACGTCGAACCCCTGGGCCTGGTTGCCAATGGTGGTGGTGATGAAAAGGCGCGGCGTTGCCGCTTTGTCAAGCTGGAAGCGTGGCGCCGACGCGTACACAAAGTCGTGCGCCTGTGTCTTGTCGAGCCAGGCCGATGCGTCAACCGCCCAGACGTCACTGTCGCGGCGCAACCGGACGACGCGGCTGCGGTTGCCGCCAGCGTCGAGGTCGAGCAGCAGCACCGCTCCTTCCGTGGTGGTGTCGATGGCGATGGGATCGAAGACCCACGGGGGACTGCCATCGAGCGGCAGTCCGCCAGGAAAAACGACAGCGGGCCGTTCGCGCGCGGGGCCGGACAGCGGCTGGAAGTCGTCCTGCTGCGCCGGTGCGATCGTTAACTCAGTCTGGCCGGTGCTCACCACCGCGAGCTTGCAGTCGAGCTCCCACAACCGGAGGTTGATGCGATCCAGAATCCAAACACCGCCGCCCACACGGGCGCACATGTCGAACGGCTCGAATCCCGGTGTGGGCCAAAGTGTCTCGTGCGGCGAGCCGCCTGCGATCAAGTCGAAGCTGAGCAAGCCGCGCTGCGTCCCACGACGGAAGGCAACCACCAGGTAGTCGTCGGACGTCACTGCCATCGCGAGGTAGCCCTCTGGTGCCGTAGCGACCATGGGCGCATGCGTCTCGAACAGAGGGCGATTCGCCTCGTGCGCCTGCGTGCAGTCGGCGGGCTCGGCCGGCCAGAACGCGGCTTCGTTGCCGCTGCCTGAGGAGGTCACGAGCAGCTCCAGGCCGTCGTCGGCGATGCGGTACACGTTGCAATACCGGTCGGCGGCCGCGCCGCGCCGGGCGTCCAAGGTCAATGGCCGCTCGCCGCCGGTCGCAGGCAACTCGATGGCGAGCGGCTGCAATGTGATCTCGTGGCGCGGCTTGTCCCAAGACGGCAACGTAGCCGGTGGCGTCGGGAAGGGACTGCCCTCTGCGCTCCACCACGCGTCCAGCGCAAGCGCGCCGTTGTCGTCGCTGTCCAGGCATCGGCCCCAATCGGCATGGCCGAGCAACAGGTGAAAGCGGGCGCCGTTGACGTTCATCAGCAAGTCTCCGGCACGATCGGAACGGGCAGCCGCCGCACAGTCGTTGGCGTGGCGGGCACGTCGCCGCGCAAGGCGTCGATGGGCACGGGCTCGCCCGCCACCACCGAGATGCCCAGCACTTGCGGCAGTTCGAGACCCGTCATCTCAATGACGTCGGCGGCAGTGAGGGCGCCCTCGGCCAGCAGCACGTCGGCAACCGAAGTCACCCCGGGCACCCGCGCGGCTTCCGCCAGGAGCACCCGGCTGCTGACAGCGGTGCGCAGCGGCCAGCCGCGAGCCGCGTCGACAGTGCGGGGCGTGAAGAGCAGAGTCGCGCGCGGGATGCAGCCGTTGTCGCCCACGGGCTTGAGCACGTCCATCAATTTGGCCTTGACCGCGTTGACGACCTCGGCAATCGAAAAGCCGGCGGCGGCTTCAATACCGACCGAAATCCAGATGCCTTTGTAGTTCGCGCCGCGCACCACCAGCTCGGTTGTGACCAGGCGGCGGGGGTCGAGGTGGCGGCACAAGGCATTGAGGAACAGCCGGTCGGCGCGAGGCGCATCGGGCTGACCCGGGTCGTAGCGCGGGATCGCCATCACGGTGACCACGCCCGGCGCGCTCCCTGGCTCGTTGGGCACCAGGTCCGGATGAAAAGCCGGCAACACCTCGATGCGGCCGATCTGCACGCCGGGCGTGCGGCACGCAATCGATTCGAAATCGTCGACGCTGACCAGTCGGTCGCGGTGTTGCAAGTAGCGACGCACCTGCTTTTCACCGGTCGCCACCGTCTCGGCATCCGCGCCGCCCCAGGTCTGCACTGGATTGGCCACGGTAAAGCCCGACGGCAGCTGGGCTGCGCTGTTGATGGCGCCCTCCCCCACGTTGCCCAGCGCGCCTTTGCAAAACTCATACGCAGCGTAGACACGCGCGTTCAATGGCAGGCGGCGGCCGCGCAAGCCGTCACCGAACCGCAGTTCGCCGGCTTCGGCATCCAGCTCGAACACATCGGTCGGTCCGGCGGCCTCGGTTTTCGCTTCGCGGGTGGGGGAACGCGGATCGCTGACCGGCACCTCGGGTCCTGCGGCGGCCAGGTCGTCGATCTGCGTCCACACGAGCGGCTGGTCGACACCGGCACGGGTGACGACGCGCACCGAGCCCGGCAGCACGGGGGCGCGCGACAGCATGCGCTTCTGGTCGGGATTGCCGTCGCCACCCTCCAGCGGCTCGGAAGCGATCCGCTCGATCTGGCGCACCGGGGCCGCGTTGATGCCCACCCACTGAATGCGGGCCTTGGCGGCGCCGTCGGCGCGCACCCGCAACCAGGTGATCACCCGGCCGGCCAGTGCGGGATCGTCAAGCGAGGGCGGCATCTCACCGACGCCGCCTTCGAGCGGGTCGACATCTTGCCAATAGGTCAGTTGCGCCGCGGGCGGCAGGCTCAGTTGCACCACGCCCGGCACCGAGAGCAAGTCCACCTCGGTCTGCGGCGCAAGCTGGCGATAAGCCGGTGCCGGCTGGTCCGCACTGTCGCGCGGCACCTGGCCATTGGCCGGCACGCTCGGCAATTCGAAGCGCAGCAACTGGCGCGGCTGCGCGTTGCCCCCGGGAAGCAATTGCGCCTGCACGGCGTCCAGCGCCGGCACGATGCCGAGCGTGAGCGTGCGGCCGCCAAGCTGATCGCGGATCTTCTTCCACGGGTCGGTCACCGTGTCGGGCTGGTCGTTCTTGCGCGCGAGGAGCGCAATCCACAGCGAATGGTCCACGGTGTCTGCGTTCAGGTCCACGCTGTCGACGACCTTGCGGTCGAGCGCCACCGTCTCATACAACTCCATCACGTCGGGCAGAGACAGCTCGTACGACGCGTAAAGCAGCCGGTAGTAGTCCAACAGTTCGACCGAGGGTGCGGCCAGCTTGCGCTTGAACAGCACGCGGGCCTCCACGGGCAGCACATCCAGCCCGAGCTGCGTGCGGAACGGCACCGCGCCGGCCTGCACCTCGAGGTCGCTGGACAATGTCTCGGTGATCGCGGCGCCTCTTTCATTGGCGAAAGCGAT
>JBKJTX010000407.1:0-3513 GCA_046590315.1 Ramlibacter sp.
GCCAAGTCCAAAGACTTTTCCGCCAAGTTCCCGACGATCACGGTCTCAAAAAGCACCTGAAGCGCCCCGCATGGATCGACGCCCTCACGCCGATTCACCCGTCGTTCTGGGGACGGCGGATGACCTGCGGCAGGGCCTGCGCGTGGGCAGACTCAAGGGCCGCCAGCCCGATGACGCGGCGCTCGCCGAAGTGCGAGCGCTGCTCGGCCCTGCGCCTATGGAGGGCCACCGGCGCGATCTTCTGATCGAGTACCTGCATCTTCTCAATGACACTTTCCATGGACTGCCCGAGCGGCATCTCGCGGCGTTGGCGCGCGAAACCAATATTTCGATGGCCGAGGTGTACGAGGTCGCGAGCTTTTATCACCACTTCGAAGTGCTGCGCGATGGCGCGCAAGGGCCGGCGATCACGGTGCGGGTCTGCGACAGCTTGAGCTGCCAAATGGCGGGCGCCCGTGACCTGCTCGCGCGGCTTCCCGACTATCTCAATGGCGGAAGCCGCGTGGTCGCGGCGCCTTGCATCGGGCGCTGCGAGCAAGCGCCGGCGGTATTGGTTGGGCAGCTGGCCGTGCCTCACGCGACACAAGACACTGTCATGAATGCCGTCATGCAGGAGCGCAGCCGACCCGGCATCGAGCAGGGCGTTGCGACGCCGCCCGCTTCATACGTCGGCTACGAGGAATACCGCGAGCACGGCGGCTACTCGCTCGCCGCTGCGGTGGTCAATGGCGAAGAGGACGCAGAAGCCTTGCTCAAAGCGATGGAGGACTCGGGTCTGCGCGGCCTGGGCGGCGCCGGCTTTCCTGCGGGCCGCAAATGGCGCATCGTCCGGGAGCAACCGGCGCCCAGGCTGATGGCTGTGAACATCGACGAAGGCGAGCCCGGTACGTTCAAAGATCGGTACTACCTCGAGCGCGACCCGCATCGCTTCCTCGAAGGCGTGCTGATCGCTGCGCAAGTGGTGGGCACCGAAGCCGTCTACATCTATCTACGCGACGAATACCACGAGTGCCGGGCGATGCTCGAAGTCGAGCTGGCGGAGTTGAGGGCCAACCCGCCGTGCGTCTTGCCGCACATCGAGCTGCGGCGTGGGGCAGGCGCGTATATCTGCGGCGAAGAGTCGGCCATGATCGAGAGCATCGAAGGCAAGCGCGGTGAACCGCGGCTGCGGCCGCCCTATATCGCGCAGGTCGGCTTGTTCGGGCGGCCCACGTTGGAGCACAACTTCGAGACGCTGTACTGGATCCGCGACATCGTGCAAAAAGGCCCTGGGTGGTTCGCCGGGTTCGGTCGCCACGGGCGCAAGGGCCTGAGATCATTCAGTGTGAGCGGCCGCGTGGCGGAACCGGGCGTGAAACTGGCGCCTGCAGGCATCACCTTGCGCGAACTTGTCGACGAGCATTGCGGCGGCATGGCCGAGGGACACGAGCTCTACGCGTATCTTCCTGGCGGCGCCTCGGGTGGCATCCTGCCCGCAAACCTGGCCGATGTGCCGCTGGATTTCGACACCTTGCAGCCCTTCGGCTGCTTCATCGGTTCGGCGGCGATCATCGTCCTCAGCAAAGCGGATAAGGCGCGCGACGCTGCTCTGAACATGATGCGGTTCTTTGCGCACGAAAGCTGCGGTCAGTGCACGCCGTGCCGCGTGGGCACCGACAAGGCCGCAAAGCTGATGGAAGCTCCGCGGTGGGACAACGCAACTCTCGAAGACCTGAACCAGGTCATGGCCGACGCGTCGATATGTGGGTTGGGCCAAGCGGCGCCGAACCCGGTCCGGTGCGTGCAAAAGTACTTCCCGCATGAAATCGTCTGACCTGCCTTTGGTTAAATTCACGCTGGACGGCGTGCCTGTCCAGGCGCTGCAAGGCGAGACCATTCTGCAAGCCGCTGCACGAACGGGTGTGGACATTCCCAACCTGTGCCACAAGGAGGGCTATCGGCCGGATGGCAATTGCCGCGCTTGTGTCGTGGAGATTGCGGGAGAGCGCGTGCTCGCCCCGAGTTGCTGCCGCGCAGTAACGTCCGGCATGGAGGTGCTGACGAAGAGCGAGCGCGCGCTGAAGAGCCAGACAATGGTGTTGGAAATGCTGCTCGCCGACATGCCGGACGCGGGCTACAAGTGGACGGATGGTTTGTCGGCAACCGAACGTCATTCCGGGCTTGACCCGGGATCCAGGCCGCCGGGACAACACGGCGAGCTAAGCGAATGGGCTCATCGCTTGGGGGTTTCCGCACGTCCCGAACTCCTGGCCTTGCGCCGCACCCAGCCGCCCGCAGACCTCTCTCACCCCGCCATGGCCGTCAACCTCGACGCCTGCATCCAATGCAAGCGGTGCGTGCGCGCCTGCCGCGAAGAGCAGGGCAACGACGTCATCGGCTACGCGTTGCGGGGCGCCGCGAGCGAAATCGTGTTCGATTTCGGCGACGCGATGGGAGCCAGCACCTGCGTGGCCTGCGGTGAATGCGTGCAGGCCTGTCCCACCGGCGCGCTCATGCCCAAGACCCTGGTCGGCTCGCAAGCGGTAGACCGTGAGGTCGCGTCGGTCTGCCCGTTCTGCGGTGTTGGCTGCCTCGTGACCTACAAAGTCCGAAACGAAAAGATCGTCGCTGTCGACGGTCGTGACGGCCCGGCGAACCACAGTCGCCTGTGCGTAAAGGGTCGCTTTGGTTTTGACTACGCGCACCACCCCGGTCGACTGACAAAGCCGCTGATCCGCAAGGCCGGCGTGCCGAAAGATGTGGACGTGCAGCGCGACCCCGACCGCTGGAGCGACGTCTTCCGCGAAGCCTCTTGGGACGAAGCGCTCGACTTTGCGGCTGGCAAGCTGAGGGACTTGCGCGACGCGCACGGTTCCAAATCGCTGGCGGGCTTCGGTTCGGCCAAGGGAACCAACGAAGAGGCCTACCTGTTCCAGAAATTGGTGCGAACCGGTTTCGGCAGCAACAACGTCGACCACTGCACGCGCCTGTGCCATGCCTCCAGCGTCGCAGCGCTGCTCGAAGGCGTGGGATCGGGCGCGGTGAGCAACCAGGTCAACGACGTGGCGCAAGCCGAGTTGATTCTGGTGATCGGCGCCAACCCCTCCAGCAACCATCCGGTGGCCGCGACGTGGATGAAGAACGCGTCGAAGCGCGGCACAAAAATCGTGCTGGCCGACCCGCGCGTGACCGACCTCGCGCGTTACGCCTGGCGGACTTTGCAGTTCAAGGCCGACACCGACGTGGCGCTCCTCAACGCGATGATTCACACCATCATTGAGGAAGGCCTGGTGGCCGAGGACTTCATCGCACAGCGCGCAGAAAACTTCGATGCGTTGCGCCAGAGCGTACGGGGCTTCAGCCCCGAGGCGATGCAAGGCGTCTGCGGCATCCCCGCCGCCGCCATCCGCGAAGTGGCACGGGCGTTTGCCACCGCCAAGGCAGCGATGATCCTGTGGGGCATGGGAATCAGTCAGCACGTGCACGGCACCGACAACGCGCGCTGCCTGATTGCGCTGTGTGCCGTGGCGGGCC
>JBKJTX010000426.1:0-8689 GCA_046590315.1 Ramlibacter sp.
AGGTAAGCGAGGCGCGCTTCGGTGCTGCTGAATTCCGGAATCGGCGGGGCGGAGTTGGCAATCGCGAAGCTCAGCGCCGAACGGACTGAATCCGCGAGCGGCTCTTCAAGCTGACCGCCGGCGCGTGCAGGTTGGGCGATCCAGAGCAGGCCCAGCGCCGCTGCCGCGCCCTTGAGGCAGTCCCGACGCGCCGTCACGCCTTCAGGCGGCCCTTGACGAAGGCCAAGACTTCGCCCGTCGCCACCTTGGTTGCGGCCGCATCGCGACGATGCTGGTACTCGACCTGGCCCTCTTTCAACCCACGATCGCCGATCACGATGCGGTGAGGCACGCCGATCAACTCCCAATCCGCGAACATCGCGCCGGGCCGCTCGCCCCGGTCATCGAGGATGACGTCCACACCGGCCGCCACGAAGTCCTCGTGCAACTTTTCGGCCGCTGCCTTGACCTCGGCGCTGCGGTCCATGCCAATCGGGCAGATCACCGCCGTGAATGGCGCGATCGCGTCGGGCCAGATGATGCCGCGCTCGTCGTGATTTTGTTCGATTGCTGCCGCGGGGAGCCGTGTCATGCCGATACCGTAGCAACCCATCTCGAAGGGCTTGGGCTTGCCATCCTCATCGAGAAAGTGAGCGTTCATCGGCGCGCTGTACTTGGTGCCCAGGTAGAAAATGTGGCCGATTTCAATGCCGCGCTCGATGGCCAATGTTCCCTTGCCGTCAGGCGACGCATCGCCCTCGACCACATTGCGCAGGTCGGCGATCGCATGCGGCTCGGGCAAGTCGCGGCCCCAGTTGACGCCGGTGATGTGAAACCCCTCGTCGTTGGCGCCGCAGATCCAGTCGCTCATCACCGCGACCTCGCGGTCGGCAACCATTTTCACCGGCTTCTTTAAACCGATCGGGCCGAGGTAACCCGGCTTGCTGCCGAAGTGTTCAACGATCTCGCCGGCCGTCGCGAATCGGTAGCCCGCGTCCAGACCGGCCACCTTGCCGACCTTGATCTCGTTCATGTCGTGGTCGCCCCGCACCAGCAACAGCCAGACTTCGCTCTTCGCAATCTCGCCCCGCTCGTTCAACTGGTCGGTCGCCAGCACCAATGACTTGACTGTGGAGGTCAGCGGCGCCTTCAGTAACTCTGCTACATCAGCGCAGGTACTCTTCCCCGGCGTGGGTGTCTTGGTCATGGGCTGGACCGGCGCTTTGCGCGGCGTCTGGGGCGCCAACGCCTCGGCCTTTTCCATGTTGGCGGCGTAGTCGCTGGCCGGGCAATAGACGATGGCGTCTTCGCCGGTTGCGGCGATGACCTGGAATTCTTCAGACAAGTCGCCGCCGATGGCGCCGCTGTCGGCCGACACGGCACGATAGCGCAGGCCGAACCGGTCAAAGATCGCACGGTAAGCTTTGGCCATGACCTGGTAGCTGGCTTTGGCACTCGCTGCGTCGCGGTCGAAGCTGTACGCATCTTTCATGATGAACTCGCGGCTGCGCATCACGCCGAAGCGTGGCCGACGTTCGTCGCGGAACTTCGTCTGAATGTGATACAGGTTCCGAGGCAACTGTTTGTAGCTTCGCAGTTCCTGGCGCGCGATGTCGGTCACGACTTCCTCGCTGGTGGGCTGGATGATGAAGTCGCGGTCATGCCGATCCTTCAGCCGCAACAGCTCGGGCCCGTAGGCCTGAAAGCGGCCGCTTTCTTGCCACAGCTCCGCTGGCTGCACCACCGGCATCAGCAGCTCCACAGCGCCCGCGCGATTCATTTCTTCGCGCACGATCGCTTCCACTTTGCGCACAACGCGCAAACCCATCGGCATGTAGGTGTAGATGCCTGCGCCCAGCTTCTTGATCATGCCGGCGCGCATCATCAGCTTGTGACTTGCAACCTCGGCGTCGGCCGGTGCTTCCTTCTGGGTGGATATGAAGAACTGGGAGGCTTTCATCGAACTCGGGGGTGTGGCGGCATGCCGCTGAGCCTATAGCCTGCGCGCGAGGCGCCGTGCATAATGAACTCAGTTTAAAGATTTGGGGTTTGATTATGCTTGACCGGGACGGCTTTCGGCCCAACGTCGGCATCATCCTGCTCAGCCAGAAGAACCAGGTGTTTTGGGGCAAGCGCATTCGCACCCACAGCTGGCAGTTTCCGCAAGGGGGCATCGATCGCGGTGAAACCCCGGAGCAGGCGATGTTTCGCGAGCTGCACGAAGAAGTGGGCTTGAAGCCCGAACACGTGCGGGTCATTGCACGCACCCGGGACTGGTTACGTTACGAAGTGCCTGACAGGTACATTCGTCGCGACGCGCGCGGCCACTACAAGGGCCAAAAGCAGATCTGGTTTCTCCTTCAGCTCACAGGCCAGGATTGGGACCTGAACCTGCGCGCAACCAATCACCCCGAGTTCGACGCTTGGCGCTGGAACGACTACTGGGTGCCCCTTGACGTGGTGGTGGAGTTCAAGCGTGGCGTCTACGAGATGGCGTTGACCGAACTTGCTCGGTTCTTGCCGCGCCACGACCATCGCAATCGCTACCTGCGCAGCGGTATGCGCTCGCGCGAGCACGACATCCATGAAGGCCTCGCCGATACCATGCTGGGCGCCGGCTTCGAGTTGCCGCCGGGCGCGACCTACGAACCCGATCCGCAGGCTGGGCTGGCGTCGCCCCCGCAGGAAGATAAATATGCACCGTGAGTTTCGTCGCGCATGGGCGTGTGCAACGTTGGCACTCGCCGCTGTCGGTGCCGCCGGCCAGACCCTCTTGCCGGCGGACCCGGACTGGCGCGAGCTGGATGCGCCGCCACCGCCCGCACTGAAGACCGAACGCCTCATCGCCATCGACATGCCGTTGTCGCTGCTGCGTTTCGGCGTCGATCCGGCGTCGGTCTCGCTGAGCAGCGATGGCATCGTGCGTTACGTCGTTGTTGCGGCCAGCAGTTCCGGCGCGATCAATGCCTCGTATGAGGGCGTGCGCTGCGCCACCGGTCAATTCAAGGTCTATGCCCGTCACAATCCCGACAGCGGCTGGGTGCGCGCGCAAGGCGAATGGCGCTCTCTGCAAGATCCGGCACTGGCTTCCCGCCACAGCCTGGAGATCGCCCGCAATGGCGCTTGCATGGGTCGTGGCACTGCGCCAACGGCAGCGCAGATTGTGCGTGATCTGCGCGGGGGCGTGGACACCCGCTATCGCCCGGAACTGCGTTAGGGCCTAGCGCGTCACCACGAGATTGGTTCGGTGAATCATCTCGGGCTCAGCGATGTAGCCCAGCTGCCGCTCGATTTCGCTTGAGGGCTTGCGGCACAAAAGGCGGGCCTCTGCGCTCGCGTAGTTGGCCAAGCCCCGTGCGATCTCGCTGCCGGCCGGATCGCGCACGGCGATCACATCGCCGCGCGAAAACTCGCCTTCCACCGCCGTCATGCCAATCGGCAGCAGGCTTTTGCCCTCGGTCCGCACTTTCGCGGCCGCACCCTCGTCCACTGTCACAGAGCCGCGCAGCTGCAGGTGATCGGCGATCCACCGCTTGCGCGCCTGGTTTTTCTGCGTCGGCGCGACCAGGAGTGTGCCGATGGCTTCACCTCGCGAGAGGCGCAGCAGGCAGGCGGGCTCGCGGCCCCAGGCAATCACTGTCGAGGCGCCCGAACCGGCAGCACGTTTGGCCGCCAGGATTTTGGTGATCATCCCGCCACGGCCCAGGCTGGAGCCCGCACCACCGGCCATGGCTTCCAGCGCGGCATCGCCGGCCCGGCCTTCGCGCACAAAGGTGGCAGCCGGGTCCTTGCGCGGGTCGGCGCTGTAGAGGCCCTTCTGGTCGGTGAGGATCACCAGCGCGTCAGCTTCGACCAGATTGGCCACCAGCGCGCCCAATGTGTCGTTGTCGCCGAACTTGATCTCGTCGTTGACCACCGTGTCGTTCTCGTTGATCACCGGCACGACGTGCAGACGCAGCAGCGTGAGCAGAGTGGACCGGGCATTGAGGTAGCGCTCGCGATCGGCGAGGTCGGCATGCGTGAGCAGCACCTGCGCCGAACCCATGCCGCTCTCGCGCAACTTGGTCTCGTACATTTGCGCAAGGCCCATTTGCCCGACGGCCGCGGCGGCCTGCAATTCATTGATCTCGTGCGGCCGCGTCGCCCAACCCAGGCGCTTCATGCCCTCCGCGATGGCGCCGCTGGACACCATGATGACCTCGCGCCCCTCGCGCGCCAACGCGGCGAGCTGGCGGCACCATTCGCCGATGGCCCCCTCGTCGAGGCCCCTGCCGTCGTTAGTGACGAGGCTCGAGCCGACCTTCACCACGATGCGACGTGCATCGCGCAAGACGGTGGAGCCGGAAGCTTCAGACATCCTGGAAGCGCGGGTCGACGTACACCGGCGCCTGCTCTGCGACCTGCAACGACTTGATGTGTTGGTAGACGGCTTTCACAAGTTCCTGCGTGCCCTCATGGGTGAGCGCCGAGATTTGAAACACCGGTCCCTTGTACTTGAAGCGCTTCACAAAATCCTTGACCTTTGCGTCGCGCTCCCCAAGATCGATCATGTCCAGCTTGTTCAACACCAGCCACCTCGGCTTCTCGTACAGAGTGGGGTCGTACTTTTTCAGCTCTCCTACGATGGCCTTGGCTTGCGCCACCGGGTCTGCGCCATCGAAGGGCGCCAGATCGACCACATGCAGCAGGAGCCGGGTACGCTGCAAGTGGCGTAAAAACTGGTGCCCCAGGCCGGCTCCCTCCGATGCGCCTTCGATAAGGCCAGGCAGGTCTGCGACCACGAAGCTTTGTTCCGGACCGACGCGCACCACGCCCAGATTGGGGTGCAGCGTGGTGAAAGGATAGTCGGCGATGCGTGGCCGCGCGTTGGAGATCGCGGTAATCAGCGTCGACTTGCCCGCATTGGGCATGCCGAGCAGACCGACGTCAGCCAGCACCTTGAGTTCGAGTTTCAGACTTTTCTTTTCGCCCGGCCAGCCCGGCGTCTTCTGGCGGGGCGCGCGATTGATCGCGCTCTTGAAACGCATGTTGCCAAAGCCACCATCGCCGCCCTTGGCGATGGTGATGACCTCGCCGGGCGTGAGCATCTCATAGAGCACTTCGCCGGTTTCGGCGTCGCTGATCACGGTGCCCACCGGCATCTTCAAGACCACGTCGTCGCCGGCGGCGCCGAACATGTCCGAGCCCATGCCGTGTTCGCCTTTTCTCGCATTGTGATGGCGCGAAAAGCGGAAGTCGACGAGCGTGTTCAGGTTCGGGTCCGCCACGGCGAACACATGCCCGCCCCGGCCGCCGTCGCCGCCGTTAGGACCGCCGAATTCCTTGTACTTTTCGTGACGGAAGGAGACGCAGCCGTTCCCGCCATCGCCGGCGGCGATGTCGATGAGAGCTTCGTCTACAAATTTCATGGAAGGCCCAGTATAAATTTCCCGCCAAAAAGAAAAGCCCCGACGAATCGGGGCTTCGATGCGAATCGAAGTGACTCGACTACGCCGGGACCACACTCACGGTGGATTTGTTCATCGCGCCTTTGACGGCGAACGACACGTGGCCGTCCACCAGGGCAAACAGGGTGTGGTCCTTGCCCAGGCCGACGTTGGTGCCGGGATGGAATCGGGTACCGCGCTGGCGCACGATGATGGAGCCGGCGCTGATCAGTTCACCGCCGAAAGCCTTCACGCCAAGCATCTTGGGCTGGGAATCCCGCCCGTTTCGCGTAGAGCCGCCGCCTTTTTTCTGTGCCATTTCGAATACCTCTAATCAGCCCGCAATAGCGCCGATTTGCAGTTCGGTGAACTGCTGGCGATGCCCTTGGCGCTTTTGGTAGTGCTTGCGACGGCGCATCTTGAAGATGCGAACCTTGTCGTGCTTGCCGTGAGCCACCACAGTGGCAACCACAGTCGCGCCGGACACCAGGGGTGAGCCGATCTTGATCTCGCTGCCGTTTCCAACAGCCAGAACCTGGTCGATCACGATTTCCTGGCCTACGTCCGCAGCAATCTGTTCTACTTTAATTTTTTCGCCGGAGGCAACGCGATACTGCTTGCCACCGGTTTTTATGACCGCGTACATGTAAACCTCTTGAGGTGAGATCCCTACGGACGAATTCCGCAGAGCCCATGACTATAGCATAGTCTGTGATTACTAACGTTCAGTCTCGGCCGATGCCCGCGCGCGCTGCCGTGCGTAATGCCTGCTTTCTATAATCAGGGCTTTCCGGCCCAGCCTGCATTGACCGCCTCTTCCGCCAGCACCGCCTCCGTCCTCGCCCTCGTCGCTCCCGATATGGCTGAAGTCGACGCCGTGATCGCGCGCCGGCTCGACTCGGCCGTGCCGCTGGTTGGCGAAGTGTCGCGCTACATCATCACGGCAGGGGGCAAGCGCCTCCGACCGGCCCTGCTCCTGCTGGTCTGCGGGGCACTCGAGTACACCGGGGCACAGCGATTCAACTTGGCCGCCGTCGTGGAATTCATCCATACGGCGACCCTGCTGCACGATGACGTGGTGGACGAGTCCACGCTCAGGCGCGGCCGCGCCACCGCCAACGAAAGCTTCGGCAACCCGGCGAGTGTTCTGGTCGGGGACTTCCTCTATTCGCGGGCCTTCCAGATGATGCTGGATACCGGTCAGATGCGCGTGATGGAGATTCTGGCCGATGCGACCAACATCATTGCCGAAGGCGAAGTCCTGCAGTTGATGAACATGAACGACGCGTCGCTGGACGAGGCGGCCTACCTGCGCGTGATCCGATCCAAGACGGCCAAGCTGTTCGAGGCGAGCGCGCGCCTGGGCGCCGTACTGGCAGGTGCAAGCCGCGAAATTGAGCAGGCCTGCGCCAATTACGGCCAGGCGCTAGGCACCGCTTTTCAGGTGATCGACGACGTGCTCGACTACGACGGCGACACCGTCGTCATGGGCAAGAATCTCGGCGACGACTTACGTGAGGGCAAGGCCACCTTGCCGCTCATCGCGGCTATGCAACGCGGCAGCGCGGAGCAACTGGGCGTGATCCGGCACGCGATCGAAACGGGCGGAGTCGAAGATCTCGACCGGATCGTCAGCATCGTGCGCGAGACCGGCGCGCTCGAAGTGACACGGGAGGCGGCAGCGGCCGAAGCGCAACGCGCGATGGATTGCGCGCGCCAACTTCCCGACAATTTGTACAGCCAGGGTTTGCTACAATTAGCGGCTCAACTGCTTGCTCGCCGCGCCTGAAAACGGATGCCGGCAAGATCCGCAAACGGGGTGTAGCTTAGCCTGGTAGAGCGCTACGTTCGGGACGTAGAGGCCGGAGGTTCGAATCCTCTCACCCCGACCAGTATTTTCCCTCGTGACTTCGTACCAACTGCCCGTGGCAGTTCCTGGGGCGAAAGATTTACAGCACTGGGGCAATCAGCGATGATCGGTAGCCCCTCCTCATCCGTAGCCGGGGCATTACAACCGACTACTTATTCCGCCCATGGCCGCCGTCGACCCCGTAGCCGCAGAAGCTTCTTCCATGGCCCTGCCGGGGTTGGCCCGCGCGCTGATATCTGCGGGCAAATTGGGTCAGAAATCCGCTGAGGAAATCTCGCGCAAGGCCTCAGCGAACCGGACGAGTTTCATCGCTGAACTCACGGGGTCCGGCTCGGTCTCCGCCGCCGATCTGGCGCACACCATGTCGACGGCCTTTGGCGCTCCACTGCTCGACCTCGACGCGATCGACCCGGTGCGGCTGCCCCGAAATCTGCTCGACACCAAGATTTGCCAAGCCTTGCGCGTGGTTGTGCTCTCCAAACGCAACAACCGCCTGATCGTCGCCACGGCCGATCCGTCGGACCAGCAGGCCGGCGAAAAGATCAAGTTCTCCACGCAGATGGGCGTGGACTGGATCATCGCGGAGTACGACAAGCTCACAAAAATGGTCGAAGCGGGCGCGGCCAGCGCCAGCGATGCCATGGACAGCATCATCGGCGAGGACTTCGAGTTCGACGAGTCGACGATGGAGTCTGCCGACACCGACGACAAGGACTCGGCGGCCTCAGAGGTCGAAGACGCGCCGGTCGTCAAATTCCTGCAGAAAATGCTGCTGGATGCGTTCAGCATGCGAGCGTCGGACTTGCATTTCGAGCCCTACGAGCACAACTACCGGGTGCGTTTTCGCGTCGATGGCGAGTTGCGTGAAATCGCCTCGCCCCCGGTCGCCATCAAGGACAAGCTTGCCTCGCGCATCAAGGTCATCTCGAGGATGGACATCTCCGAAAAGCGCGTCCCCCAAGACGGCAAGATGAAGCTCAAGGTCGGCCCCGACCGCGTGATCGACTTCCGCGTCAGCACCCTGCCCACCCTCTTCGGCGAGAAGATCGTGATCCGTATCCTGGACCCCAGCAGCGCCAAGCTGGGCATCGACGCGTTGGGCTATGAGCCGGAGGAAAAGAAGCGGCTGATGGACGCGATCGCGCGCCCGTACGGCATGATTCTGGTGACAGGGCCGACCGGCTCGGGCAAGACGGTCTCGCTCTACACCTGCCTCAATATTTTGAACAAGGCGGGCGTGAACATCTCCACCGCCGAAGACCCGTCCGAAATCAACTTGCCCGGCGTGAACCAGGTCAACGTCAACGACAAGGCGGGCCTCACTTTCGCGGCCGCGCTCAAGTCCTTCCTGCGCCAGGATCCCGACATCATCATGGTTGGCGAAATTCGTGATCTCGAAACCGCCGACATCGCG
>JBKJTX010000465.1:0-2871 GCA_046590315.1 Ramlibacter sp.
GCCAGGGTAGTACGCACGAGCCGGTGTGGTGGCGAACATCGCGTTTGCGATCTGCGTCAACGACTGGCCCGAGTCGCGCAGACCGGTCCAGAAGGACAGGCCTTCTGCGTCCGGGGCGCGTCCAAAAAGTGCCACGTACAGGCGGGTGACTTCTGTACGCATTGCGACGGTAATTGCCATTAATAACTCCTGAGAGAAAAGAGGTTCGGTCTGTGATATCAGAGACGGCTAATAACTTTCAGCCAGCGCCGAGTATAGGCGGCAAGGATGTGCTCTTTGTGACCGGCGTCACATTTTTAACCGCTACAGTAATTTGGTGACTTACGTCGCTTGAAAACAACGGGGCAAGCCCCATGCACTTACCAAGCGTTTTGCAGAGTCATTTGAACCACTGTCCCTTGCAGCCGGAAAACTTCCAAATTGGAACGCTGGCGAAAGACCTGCAGGGCGAGTGTCGCGGTCCAGCCCAATCCATCCAGACCACCCGGTTGCAACGGGGCTGTGTATGCGAGCGCGCCGGCGCTTCGAATGAGCCGGCGCCGGGCGTTGTCTGCCAGCAGGGGGCTGTAGCCCTCGGTGTCGTTGGCACTCGCCCACTGCGCCTGCGCTTCGACCTTGTGGGTCCCGTAGCGCCCGGCCCAACTCCATCGATGCAGCGCCGTTAATTCGAGGTGACGCGTGTCACCGCCCGGCCTGCCCTGGTTCGACAGAAATTCGCCGCGCGCCATTTCGCGTCCCGCCCGGCCCTGCACCGACAGCCGTCCGCCCGAGCCCAGCCACGGGGTGTCGCACGTTGCATTGGCGCTGAGCCAAAACAGGCGGCTGTCCAGGTTGCGGGCGATCGGAAAATGGCGCCAGTCGAACTCCACGCCCGCCAGCGGCCCGCACGGTGCGCTGCTCCAGGAGTGCACAGCCGTGACCCCAAGGCTGTCCAGCAATGCCGCACCCCCAAGCCGCAATTGCTGCGCGCTGAACCCAGCCCGCCAGGGTCCGGGCAGCAAGAACGACCAGGCGCCGCCAAAAGCGGGGGCATTGCTCGCATAGCCCCCGCCCGCCTGGATTTCAACCGTGTCGAAGGCGTGCAGGCTCGCATTGACACGGCTCTTCACACTGCCCGTGGCTTCGAGGTGTCCCGCGCCGTATCGGCGCGAGCCGTCGATGCTCGTACTCGCGAGGACGTAGCGATCTGAGCGCGGCAGCTGCGCTGTCCCCAGGGGCAGAACCACATTGCCGCCCGGTAAGGTCAGCGTGAGATCGGCAAGCGACAGGCCGGCATTGGCGTTGCTGTCGAACCCTGCGCCACCCTGGAAGACGCCGCGCCAGCGCCAGCCGGCCGTGGGCGCGTTGCGCAGTGCATGGATGCGCTGGCGCAGGTTGTGCACGCGCGCTGAAATGGCTGGCGGCAGCGCGAACCGCGCTTCGAGGATGGTCAGGAATTCTTCCGCCTGAACGGTGTCGCCTTCTGAATGCGCGGCGATCGCCAGGTCCAGCCACGCGCCCGCGAACGAGGGATCTATTTCAACGGCTTTACCCAAGGCGACGCGCGCTTCTGCGTACCGGAGCTCTTCGAGCGCGCGCAGCCCCTGCGAATACCAGCCCTGAGCTTCAGCGTTCTGGGCAAAAGCCGGTCGCCAGGCGGCGATGCCTGCCAGAACCGAGAGCCCAATGAAAAGCCTGTGAGCCGCGTCAGCGAACCCAGCGAACTGCACCCAGCAGGCCTCCACCGGATAACTGCTTGTCGAACAAGTACGCGGCCTCGGCGCCGTTGCCGGAGATGCCCCCGGCGATGTTCATGTTGGAGCGCGATGCATCCACCTGCAAGAGACCCTGGAATTGGACCCGGCCGTGAGCGGCCAGCTGCTCCACGCCCTGGCCGTGCTTCACAGCAAGCGAGGTGTCGAAGGTGCGCTGGTTGAAATCGACACCGAACGTGCCGGACGTGACCTGCGCCGCGCCGACGAGGCCATTGGCGAGTGTGTAGGCTTCGCTGCCAGCAAGTTGGAAGCTGAACGCACCTTGGGAGGGAATGCTGACCGGCAACGGGCCGCTACGCAACAAGGCCAAGATGTCGTTGCCGAACGCGATCTCGCGATTGCCGTCGAGCAAGGTCACCATGGCAGGCGCTCCGGCACCCGTCGCATAGCTCGACCATCGGCCCCAAACGAACTGCGCGGGCGCGACCGCCGCCGGCACCACAACAGGGGGCACCACTGCCGGCGCCTCGATAGACGCGAGACCGAGCGTTAGCCGATCGGCGGCAACCTGGGTCGCGGTGTCCTTGGTGCTGGCGACTTTCAGGTCCGCCTTGGCCTCGGCGCGCGGCTCTTCCGGACGGTTGGCCGGGTTCTGCCCTGCCCCGCCCTGCGGATCCTGCTCAGGACGCACCAACACGGGAACGAGATTTCGAGCAGTCACCTCCATGTAGGCGTGGGCCAAGCCGGCATTGAGCTCGCGGGTCGACCGGGTGGCGCACGGCCCTAGCGCGGCGGACAAGCAATCTGCACTTAGCGGCGTCACGGCAACTGCGCCGCGGCTGACTGACACGCGCGTGGCGGCATCGTTGGAGGACACGGTGTAGTCGGTGCCGCGCAACCCGATGGCGGCCATGGGGGTGTTGAATCGGTAATTGTGCTTGGCGGATTCGCCACCTTTGCCCGACACCGTGCGCGCATTGCCGTTGTGCAAATTGAGTTTGATGCGACTGGCAGCGGGGTTTGCGGCGTCGAATTCGTAAAGCTCCACTGCCAAACGCGACTGCGGACGAACCGCGACAAAAGCGTTGTCGATCATGCGGACGTGTGCGTAGCCGTCGGCACCGGTGGTGACCTGCTCGCCCTGCCGAATTTGCGCGCCTGCCAGCAGCGGTGTGCG
>JBKJTX010000018.1:0-5921 GCA_046590315.1 Ramlibacter sp.
GTCCTTGACCAGCGCCCACCCATGGCCTGCGTCGGGATAGTCCCACCACTCGACGTCGCTGTTTGTTTTGCGCAGCTCGTCGCGCAGGCGCCGTCCATGCGTGATGGGCACGCGCAAAACAAACAGCGACGTCGAGTGGTGGGACTATCCCGACGCAGGCCATGGGTGGGCGCTGGTCAAGGACAGGGTCGACTTCTGGACCCGCGTTGAGCACTTCCTTTACCGAAACATCGGCGCGCCTGTGAAGTGAAGAGTTCGCCGGAAGAGGTCGAACAGGCGTTCCCAGTGCCGCTCGGCCGCGGGCATGTTGTAGACGCCTTCGCGCCGGGGAAAGACGAAGCCGTGCTCGGCGCCGGGGTACCACTCGATGCGGTGCGGCGTCCCCGCTGAAACCAGCGCGGCCTGCAGCTTCTCGATGTCGGCTTTCGAAGCCCAGCGGTCGATTTCGGCGCACGCAAAATAGCTTTCGCACTTGATGCGGGGCGGCATCAGGTGCGGCGAGTCTTCCCTGTCGGTCACCATGTTCGCGCCGTGAATGGATGCGATGCTCCAGATCCGGTCCGGGAAATTGGCGGCGGCCGCCATCACGAAGGGCCCGCTCATGCAGTAGCCGACGGCGCCGATGCGCTTGGCATCCGCCTCGGGCTCGCCATCCACGAAGCGGATCATGGCCTCGGTGTCATGCACATTCATTGCAATGCTGGTGGCATTCATGTGCTCGAACATCGTGGCCATGGCTTCGGCCGAGCGCTCTTTCAGCCAGAAATCTTGAGTGCGGCGGTAGTACAGGTTGGGCAGCACGACGTAGTAGCCCACCGACGCGAGGCGCCGCGCCATGTCATGCAGCTCCTCGCGCTTGCCCGGCGCATCCATGTAGAACAGCACCACGGGGTGCGGCCCGCGTTCCTCCGGGTACACGACGAAGGTATTCATCGCGCCGTCGGCGGTAGGGATATCAAGATGCTTTTCGATCACAGAAGCTCCAATTGGGGGGCGTGAGACCCAATTAGAGCAAATATCGGACACCCCGCTGCGGATCGGCAGTTATGCCCGCAACGACAAGCGCCGCCGATGGCGCGCGGCCGGGCGAACCGTCGGATCGCGTCGGCGCAGGGTCTGTTCGATCGCCTTGCGCTTCTTGGCGAGCAAGGTGCTCGCCAACGCCAGCACGGCGAACGCGGCCAGCTCCGACATCAACTTCGCCATGGCAGCGTGCATGCCCACGTCCACGGTGCGTATCACGGGGCTCGGCTCTGCGCGCTCGATGACGACGGTATCCGCAACCAGCCGCCGCCCTTCGTGCTTGGCCGCCACTGCCGCTACCACCGGAACTGGAACCGCACCGCCACTCGTGGCGGGCGTTTCCGCTGGCACGCCGGCTTCCTTGGTCTGGGCCGTCTTGTCCATCGCGCCGCTGGCGACACGCGAGCCATGATCGTCCGCATAGACCTTGGTGAACTCTGCGCCCAGCAAGAAAATTTGCGCAGCGTAGTAGACCCAGGCCAGAAACACCACGAGCGAACCCGCGGCGGCGAATGATTCGGTCACGCTGCTCTTGCCGAGGTAGATCCCGATCAGGAATTTGCCGATCTCGAACAGCACGGCCGTGACAAATGCGCCCACCCACACATCGCGCCAGGCGATCCTGGCAGTCGGCATCAGCTTGTAGATCATCGCGAAGAGCAGCGTCTCGACGCCGATCGACACCGAGTGATTGGCGATCAGCAGCAGGGCTTCCGACCCCGGCATCAGACCACCGGCCCAGCTGCCCATCGCGGTGACGGCGGTGCTCACCGCGAGCGAGACCATCAGCAGGAACACGAGGCCAAGGATGAGGCCGAACGACAGCAGCCGCGCCCGCAGGATCCCCATGATGCCGCTCGGCTTCTTGGCTTCGGGCACGTGCCAGATCCGGTCGAGCGCGCTTTGCAGCTCGGCGAAGACCGTGGTGGCGCCGACGATCAGCACCACAAGGCTGATCAGGCCGGCGACGAGGCCCTTGTCGGTGTCGCTAGCGCTGGCCAAAAGGCCCTGAATGAGGCTCGCGCCTTGCTCGCCCATCAGCCCCGAGAGTTGCGCCACGATCTGGCCCTGCACTGCTTCGCGTCCGAACACCGCGCCGGCCATCGCGATCACGATGATCAGCAGCGGCGCGAGCGAGAACACGGTGTAGTACGAGATGGCCGCGCCCATGCTGGGCGCGAAGTCGTCAACCCAGGCCTTGCCGGCCTTGACGAAGAGCTGAAAGAGATGCTTGGGACTGATCATGAGGAGGGGGCTCCGTTGCGAACCATTGGGTTGTAGTCCGTTGCGCCCCGTGCGCGTGTCAGCCAACAGAGAGTCCTGGAGTCAGGCCCAGCGCGCCGCCACGCTTTCAGTGTACAAATCAGGGACCATGAAGCTGTTCTATTCGTCCTCGTCGCCCTACGCGCGCAAGGTGCGCGTCACGGCTCGCGAGAAGGGCCTGATGGGGAGCCTGACCGAGATCGAATGCAACCCCTTCGCCGACCCGGCCGAGCTGCGTGGCCACAACCAGCTTGGCAAAGTGCCGACGCTGGTGGCCGGTGCATTGGTGCTCTACGACAGCACCGTGATCTGCGAGTACCTCGACTCCCGCACCCAGAGCCCGCGCTTCATCCCGATGGCGGGTGCGGACCGCTGGCGCGTGCTGCGCGCCCAGGCGCTGGCCGACGGACTGCTTGACCTGGCCGTCGCGCTGACTGTCGAGCAACGGCGGCCACCAGCGCAACAGTCGGATTCGACGCAGCAGCGTTGGCGCGGCCAAATCGTCGGCGGCATGAATGCCATGCATGAGCAATTGCCGGATCTCTCGGGCATTTTGAACGTAGGGCATATTGCCTTTGGCGTGGCGCTCGGCTACCTCGACTTCCGGTACCCCAACATGGGCTGGCGCAATGCGTACCCCGAACTCGCCAACTGGTTCGAGGGCTTCGACGCGCGCCCGGCCATGCAGGCGACGCTACCCAGCGACAGCTCGTATCACCTGCCGCAAAGCGACGCATCCTAAGGCAGCTCCGCGACGAAGCGCTCGGCCTGCGCGAGCATCCCGCGGCGAATAGAAGTGAACACGCCGCGAGGAAAGCCCTGCGGCAACTCCGCCTCGACACGCTCCAATGCATCCGGCACCTGCAGCACCAAGCCCACCATGTGGTCGAACGCATCGGGCACGCCGCTTTGCAGCGCCAGCCCTTCCCAGTGGCGCGTGCGGACCTCGTGCAGGTGATAGTGGACGTTCTTGGCACGCAGCGCCATTGCAAGCTTGGCGCGGCGCGGACTGACTTGATTGGGGCCGTTGCCGATGATGGGCCAGGCTGAAAGGACGTCATAGAGCGGCGTCAGCCGATATCCGCCACCGCGTTCCAGGAAGATGGAAAAGTTCTTGGCGTGGCCATCGGTCGCGGCCATCAGCCAGAACGCGAGCAGCGCGCGCACAAAGGTGAGCTTGTCTTGCGCGGCGTGCGTGCTGGTGTCGAGCACCCGAAGGAGATCGCGAACCCCCGGCCCGCCATCCGACTCGTATTTTTTTGGCCCGGCGATGCCCAGCGCCTGGCAAAAGTCTTCTTGGGGAATCCGGGCTAGCCATTGCGGCTTGCCCGGCGGCGCTTGCATCACTCGGTCAAAGCGCTCCACGACCAGCACCTTACGCTTGCCGAACGTCGCCACTTCGCAGCCCGCCACGTCAAAATCAAGAAAGGCAAGCAGCCGCGCGCAGAGCCACTCGTTCTCGACCGACGAGTGCATGTCGGCGCGCATGTTGCCTACCAGCCCCAGCGGCAGTTTGAAGATGTGCGTGGTGGGTGTGGCATGCAGCGGCCTGCACCACTGGCCTTTATGGTGGAGGAGGGCAGTCTTCTCCTGCGCGCCCGCAATGGAAATTCGAAAGTCGTCATCGCTAGCTTGCCCCAGCACGCGGGCTCCTGATACCGCGGAGTCGATGGCTTTCTCGACACCCGCTTCATCCAGGGTGACTGCCTCGATATGGTCGAACCCTTCGGGGGACTGGTCCAACGAGAGCAACTGGACGGCGCCCACGCAGTCCCTGCCGATTGCCGCCAGCAAGGCAAATGTGTCCACGCGGCCTTGCGCGAACTTCTCAGCGAAGCGGCGCCGGATGGCATCGTTATCGGGCAAGAGGTTGTCGAAGAAATTTCGTACAACCTCGCCGCGGTGAGGCACGTTATCCGGCGTAAAAGGAAGTGAAAGGGAAAGCCGGCGACCCGCCACCGAACGAATCCACACGTCTTCGTATTGGAATCGGTGCTCGCCCGAAGCGACGGACCAGGTGCCCACGCGCTCGCCATTGGTCCAGACGGCGAGCATGCTGTCGCGCGGGTCAGTGCGAGGGCGGCGGAAAGTCACCATCGGTTTACCAGCTCGGTGTGTATTTGGCGGGATCGGATTCCGCGACACGATGACGTGGCGGCTCGTCGACGACCAGCCTGCAGCCCATTGCGGACACCATGCGGGCTATCTGGTCAAAGGAGGTGACATCGGGCGCGGCCTCGATGCGTGCAATACGCTTCTGGCTGACGCCGAGCATCTCGCCGAGCTGCGCTTGGGTCAGCCCCCGGGATTGCCGCAACGTGCGCAAGATGGTGCGCAGTTGCTGTGGGGTGTCGACGGGGTACATTTGGATGCGCCTTCTGGGGAGTTAAGCCATAATACGCCCTAACCATAGTTAAGTCAAATAACGCCTTAAGAGTAGTAATATTTGCCATGACTCCGCCGACCATCCGCCCCATTCACCCGCAAGACTTCGAAGCCTGGAAACCCCTCTGGGACGGCTACAACGCCTTCTATGGCCGAGAAGGCCCCACCGCGCTGCCGGATGAAGTCTCCCGAACCACGTGGGCGCGCTTCTTCGATGCCTACGAGCCCGTGCACGCCTTCGTCGCCGAGGCCGCCGACGGCGGGCTGATCGGCACGGTGCACTACCTCTATCACCGCAGCACGACCAGCATCGGCCCCAACTGCTACTTGCAGGACATCTTCACCACGCCCGAAGCGCGCGGCAAAGGCGTGGGCAAGGCATTGATCGAGGCCGTTTACGAACGAGCCCGAACGGATGGCTGCGCGCGCGTCTACTGGCACACGCGCGAGACCAACACCACCGCCATGCGGCTGTACAACCAGGTGGCCGAAGGCGTCGGCATCGTTGTGTACCGGAAGATCTTCTAGCGCACGACCTTGATATGTGGCAATTTGCCACATAGAATGGCCCATGGCCAAGTCGATCAGGATTTCCGACGAGCTCTATGACCTCGCTCTGCACGAGGCAGCGCTGATGGAGCGCAGCCTCGCCCAGCAGATCGAGCATTGGGTCAAGTTAGGTGTTGGAGTTGAGCGGTCCGGCGGCGCAACGGTCCAAGAAGTGCGGGCTGCGGCGCTGCGCTATCGCCATGTCCGGGACGAGGCCGCTGTGCGCTCGGGCCGCAAGCTACCCGAGAGCTTGCATGCCATCCCGGCGGCGCTGATCAAGGGTGCGCGTGTCGAGTCCCCACGGGGGGCCTTTGCGTCGAGGCGCAAGAGTTGGTGAAGAAATCCAAGGCGGAAGCGGTAACGCCGCCGCAAACCATCGCCAAGCTGCTAGAAGTCGCGGGGGAAGAGCTGGTGCTTGTGGGGGGACAGGCGCTAGCGGTCTGGGTTACTTGGTACGGGCTGGTGCAGCGCCCTCCGCTCGTTGCTGCGATCTCGAACGATGTCGACTTCTTGACGCAGTCGGCGACAGACAGGGCCTCGGTGCGCCGCTTTGCCGGCGTCATCAAGGGCAACGTGCTGTACCCCAATGAAAAGGCGCTGACGGCTCTGGTCGGGCAGGCATACCTCGAAATTTCGGAAGAAGAATACTTGAACGTCGATGTCATCTTCAAGGTGGTCGGCCCCAAGGCCGCGGAGGTGCG
>JBKJTX010000137.1:0-4274 GCA_046590315.1 Ramlibacter sp.
CGCCCGCATCATGGCCATGTTTGGCGATTCGATCACCACCGACCACATCTCCCCGGCCGGCTCCATCAAGGAAACCTCACCGGCCGGACAGTGGTTGCTCGCCAATGGGGTCGGCAAGGCCGATTTCAACAGCTACGGCTCCCGGCGTGGCAACCACGAGGTGATGATGCGCGGCACCTTCGCCAACGTGCGTATCAAGAACTTGATGATTCCGGCCGGCCCGGATGGCTCGCGTGAGGAGGGTGGCGTGACGATGTACAGGGGCGCCCAGGGCCACGCCGAGAAGATGTTCATCTACGACGCGGCAATGAAGTACATGGCGGAAGGCCAGCCCACGGTCATATTCGCGGGCGAGGAATATGGAACCGGCTCATCGCGCGACTGGGCGGCAAAAGGCACGCAACTGCTTGGCATCCGCGCCGTGGTCGCGAAGAGCTTCGAGCGCATCCACCGCAGCAACCTGGTGGGCATGGGCGTGCTGCCCTTGCAGTTCAAGGGCAGCGACACGTGGCAGTCGCTGCGCCTGGACGGCAGCGAGCTGATCGACGTCGTGCCCGACCCGCAGTTGCGCCCGCAAAGCGACGCCACCATCGTGGTCACACGGGCCGATGGCAGCCGGCAGGAGCTCGTCGTCACGTTGCGCATCGACACGCCGATCGAGGTGGACTACTACCGCCACGGCGGCATCTTGCCATTCGTCTTGCGCCAGCTGCTCGCAGCCTGAGCGCTGTCGCCGGGCCGAGGCACAATCGGCGCTCATGACGCAACAGGCTTTGATCGTGGGCGGTGGCATCGGCGGGCTTTCAGCCGCGCTCGCTTGTTCGCGCGCCGGTTGGGACGTGCGTCTCTACGAACAAGCCTCTCAACTCAGCGAAATGGGCGCGGGCATACAGCTCGGACCCAACGTGACCCGCATCGTGCGCGACTGGGGCTTGGGCGATGCGCTGGCCCGTGTGGCCACGTTGCCCGAACAGATCGAAGTGCGCGACGGACTGGACGGCACTTTGCTCGCGTCCCTGCGCCTGGGAGCCGACTTTTCCTCGCGCTACGGCGCGCCGTACGTCACGGTGCACCGTGCCGACCTGCAGCTCGTATTGCTGTCTGCGGCTCGGCGCGCGGGAGCCGATCTGACGCTGTCGTCCGCGGCCACCCAGGTGCGAGCGGGCCCTGACGCCGTCCGCCTTGATTTGCCGGGCGGCAACGAAGTCAAAGGCGATGTGCTGGTCGGCGCGGACGGCTTGTGGAGCACCTTGCGCAGCCAGGCTTGGGGAGATGGCCCGCCCGCCTTCACGGGACACTTGGCTTACCGCGCCGTCACCTACCAGCGCGACTTGCCGAAATTACTTCGCAGCAACAACGTCACGGTGTGGCTGGGGCCGCGGTTGCACGTGGTGACCTACCCGCTGCGAGCCGGCGGGCAACTCAACGTCGTTGCGCTGGTTGAAGGCCAGGTGCGTGAAGGCCATGCGGCCCGCGACTGGAGCCAGGGCGCCGCGGCGGGCGACTTGCAAGCGGCCATGGGGCCGATGTGCACTCCGCTGCGCGATCTGGTGCAGGCCATGCCCAGCTGGCGCCTCTGGGCCTTGCACGACCGACCGCCGGTCGCCGGCCCGGATGTGATGGTGCGCGGCCGCATCGCGTTGCTGGGAGATGCAGCGCATCCAATGCGTCCGTACTTCGCCCAAGGCGCCGGCATGGCGATCGAGGACGCAGCCGAACTGGGGCGGGTCCTGGCGGTGACCGAGGGGCCCGCGATCGACGTGCCCTTGGCGCTGCGGCACTACGCGCTGAACCGCTGGGCGCGCAATGCGCGCGTCCAGGCGCTCTCGCGCCGCAACGGGCGCATCTTTCATGCAGAAGGCCCGTTGCGCTGGGGGCGGGACCTGTCGCTGCGGGTGCTGGGCGAGAAGCTGCTCGATCAGCCCTGGCTGTACCGCTAAAGATCGGTTCGCAGTTTCCAGATCTCCGGGAACAGGACCACGTCCAGCATTTTGCGCAGGTAGCTGACGCCGCCGGTGCCGCCGGTGCCGCGCTTGAAGCCGATCACGCGTTCCACCGTGGTGACGTGGCGAAAACGCCAAAGACGGAACGCGTCTTCGAGGTCGATGAGCTCTTCGGCCAACTGATAGAGGTCCCAGTGATGTTTGGGATCGCGGTAAACAACCAGCCAGGCCTTTTCGACCGCCTCGCTCTCGAGATAGGGCTGAGTCCAGTCTCGCAGGGTGTGCGTTGTGGGAACCGCGAGCCCCCGCGCTGCCAGCAGTCGCAGGGCCTCGTCGTAGAGTGACGGCGATTCATAGGCTGACTGCACCTGCGCCAGCAGTTCGGGCCGGTGCGCGTGGGGCTTGAGCATCGCCGCTTTCTTGTTGCCAAGCGCGAATTCGATACATCGGTACTGCGCGCTTTGGAAACCGCTGGAGGTGCCGAGGAAAGGGCGTATTGCGCTGTACTCGGGTGGTGTCATGGTGGCCAGCACGTCCCAGGCGTGCACCAGCTGTTCCATGATGCGCGAGACCCGCGCGAGCATCTTGAACGCGCTCCCCAGTTCGTCGCGGGCTACGCAAGCGATGGCGGCTCGCAACTCGTGCAGCATCAACTTCATCCACAACTCGCTGGTCTGATGCTGGATGATGAACAACATCTCGTTGTGGTCGGGCGAGAGCGGCTGTTGCGCGTTGAGAAGGGCATCGAGCTTGAGGTAGTCGGCATAGCTCATCGACTTGCTCAAGTCCAGCTGCGCGTTCTCTTCGCGGACGATGTCTTCGGGCGTGCTCATGTCAGGTCACCGCGTGCTTCTGGTTGAATTCGGGGCGCTGCCACTCAGCCGCGTCCAGCACCCGCTTCAAGTGGTCGACAGCGCGCCACACATCTTCAAAGCCGATGTACAGCGGCGCGAAACCGAAGCGCAGGATGTCGCTGTGGGTCGCGCCATCGCCGGCCCGGAAATCTCCGATCACTCCGTGCGCGATCAACGCCTGCACGATGGCGTAGGCGCCTTCGGCGCGTGTCAGACACACCTGCGAGCCGCGCCCCGCATGCTCGCGCGGGGTGGCGAGGCCGAGGCCATGACCGTCGCAGCGTTCCTCGACCAGCCGGATGAAGAGGTCCGTTAGGGCCAGCGATTTATCGCGCAGCGTCTGCATACCGCCCATTGGCTGCGCGGCGAGCACGGTCTCCAGCCCGCACTCCAGCGCCACCATGCTCAAGATCGGTTGCGTGCCGCACAGGTAGCGCGCGATGCCCGCTGCGGGTCGATAGCCCGGGGTGAATTGAAATGGCGACGCGTGCCCCCACCAGCCCGACAGCGGCTGTTCGAATCCCTCGACATGGCGCGGGTGGACCCACACGAATGCCGGTGCGCCCGGCCCGCCGTTGAGGTACTTGTAGCCGCAGCCGATGGCGAAGTCCGCATCTGCGGCATGGAGGTCCACGGGCACGGCGCCGGCACTGTGCGCGAGGTCCCACACGGCCAACGCGCCGGCACGATGCGCGGCTTGCGTGACCGCGTGCATGTCGTGCATGGCGCCCGTGCGGTAGTTGACGTGGGTGAGCATGAGCAGGGCCACGTCGGGATTCAGCGCATCGGCGACGCGCTCGTCATCCAGCAGTTGCAGTTGGTACCCCCTATCCTTGCAGAGGGACTGCGCGATGTAGAGATCGGTAGGGAAGTTGCTGCGCTCGCTCAGGACCACCTTTCGATCTGGCGAGCTGGCAGCCGCTATCTGCAGCGCGGCGCTCAGCACCTTGTAAAGATTGATCGAGGTGCTGTCGGTCGCGACGGTTTCTCCCGGGCGTGCGCCGACCAGCAAGCCGATCTTGTCGCCCAGCCGCTGCGGCAGCTCCAACCAGCCCGCGCCGTTCCAGGAGCGGATGAGGCCTTGCCCCCATTCCTCGGCAACAGCGCGCGCGACGCGCCCGGGCGCGGCCTTGGGCAGCGCGCCCAGCGAGTTGCCGTCGAGGTAGATCACGCCCGCTGGGAGCGTGAAGAGTTCGCGCAACGCGCGCAACGGGTCTTCTGCATCGAGCGCGCGGCAGTCTTCGAGCGTCATGGACAAAAGTGTGCGCTGCGCTTGCAGGGCGTGGTGTCGGTTAATTCCAACATGACTGAGTTGGTCAACCGAGGCCGCAAGCTGCGCGTTTCTAAAAAACTGTATATAAATAAGGGGTATCCGCTTAGCTCCACTGAGCGTAGAATACACTGGACGAATATACAGCAATGAGTCCGGTTCCTGTCAACGACTACCCGCGCACCTGGAGCGAATTCCTTGATTGGT
>JBKJTX010000428.1:0-2532 GCA_046590315.1 Ramlibacter sp.
GCAAGGGCTGCACCTCACCGCCGACCTGTACCAATGCCGCTGCGAGGACGGCTGGCTCACCGACGCGAGCCAGCTGGGCGACTGGTGCCTGCAAGCCGTGCAGGCCGTCGGTTTGCAGACGGTGAACCAGCTCTTCCACACGTTTCCCTCGGCGGGCAAAGGGGCGGGCGGCGTGACCGCCACGGTGCTGCTGGCCGAGTCGCATGTCTGCCTGCACACCTGGCCCGAGCAGCGGGCCGTCACGGTGGACGTGTATGTCTGTAATTTTGGGGCGGACCACTCGGCCAAGGCGCGCGGCTTGATGTTCGCTCTGATCAACCGCTTCCAGCCGGAGTGGACGGAACAACGGTCGCTGGACCGGGGAGATGGGGAATGACAAAAGCGCAGGCGATGATCCTGGCGGCCGGCCGCGGCGAACGGATGCGGCCTTTGACCGATACCTGCCCCAAGCCGCTGCTGGAGGTGCGTGGCAAGCCACTCATGCAATACCACCTGGAAGCATTGGCCCGCGGCGGCTTTCGCGACGTGGTGGTGAACACGGCGTGGCTCGGTCAGCAAATCGAGAGCCGCTTCAGCCCGGCGCTGGCCCTGGCAGGCGCGGATGAGTTGCCCGAGCCGCCGCGCATTCGTTACTCGCATGAGGGAAAAGATTTCGGCGGCGCGCTGGAGACGGCGGGGGGCATCGCCCGGGCCCTGCCGGAACTGGACGATCCGTTCTGGCTGGTGGGCGGCGACGTGTACGTACCCGAATTCGAGTTCACGCGCGCGGCGCTGGAAACTTTTTTCCAGAACGGCAAGCTGGCACATGTATACCTCGTGCCCAACAGGCCGCACCACCCGACGGGCGACTTCTGCCTGCGCCCCGACGGCGTCGTCCAGCGTGACGGCTCACCCAAATACACCTATTCGACGATTGGGATCTACCGCAAGGCTTTCTTCGCCAGCCTGGAGCCGGGCAACCCGGGTGGGATCAAGGCGCCGATGCTTCCGCTGATGCTCGCCGCGATCGACCGGGAGCAGATGAGCGCCGAGATCTACACCGGCGCCTGGACTGATGTCGGCACGCCAGAGCGTCTGGCGCAGCTCAATGAAGAATGGACTTCATCGACTCTGCGGCCGCAGCGTTAACTCGCACTGAGGTCGGGACTGAGTTGAAGTATGCGGGACCAACCGTCGTCGGGTACCCCGTACCCACGTTGGCGCCGTCAGCGACGAGGGTGGCTCGGTAAAGCTTGTCGCTCACTTCGCAAAAAGCAAGATAGCTCGGCACCGTCGCGGTGGCTAGTGGGGATTGCTGAACCCAGCATCTAGCCCCTTTGAGCGTTCTGATCGTACCGCTTGAGAGAGGTATTTGCGTAGGGTGCGCCGCTGCATACTGCTCGATGGTGCCGACTGCTACAGGCGTGGCCGACTTTGGGTCCGTCGCCGAATCTGCGTCGCTGTCTTGGAGAAACAAGACGTCACCCACGCGGTGCCGAGTCTGGTTGTAATAAGCGGCGCCCGCCAGAAACGTAGCTGTCGAGCTGGTGTGAGCGTTGTCGAATGCGTACAGGTCCCTGAATTCCTGCGGGGCATTTGCAATCGTGCCCGTGAGAGCTACCCGCACATGACCGGTAATAAGTGTGGTGACCGCGACCTGGCCCGTCGGAGTGATCGCCTCGCTCCGGATGTCGCTCCCCTGGTAGGTGATACGCGGGGCGTTGTTGGTGGGGAGGAACCCGATCCGGCCGCTTTCCAGAAAGACCGAGCCGACGTTCTCATTGCTTTCCTTGCGGGAATTCGGTGTTGGCAACGATGCGATCAGGTCCACCGCAGGCGTATAAATCCCGACGACTCCAGATGCGACGCCCACCGGACTGACGGGGAGTTCAAACTTTGATGCCGTGAAGCTGAGGAAGGCGGCCTGTGGACCCCCGGTGTAACTGGGCCCGATTAAATACGACCCCCCGTTTCCCGACAGTGTGTACTCCTCGAACATCCTCTGGTTTTCCGAGATCCCGCTAGCGTTGCCTCCGCCGGTGCCGGCCGCCCCAGTTCCGCCACCGCAAGATCCTAACAACGCTGATGCCATCGCCATAGCAAGCCAGGCCCATGATTTCGCCACCATCGCCAACTCCTCTATTTTGCAAACCAAGGTTTAAAGCAAGGATTGTTTCATAAGGCTCGAGCGGCGGGAGGTTATACAAGTGTTTGACGGTAAGGATGTCTCACAATATCGACATGAATTTGATTTATCACCAGCGTCGCGTCCGCGTCGCCCAGCAACTCGGTAAGGATGGCATCGCGATCATTCCGACCGCCGCCGAGCGCCCGCGCAACCGCGACACCGACTTCCTGTTTCGCCATGACAGCTACTTCTATTACCTCACCGGCTTTACCGAGCCCAATGCCTGGCTGGTGATCACGGGCGAGGGCAAGAGCACGCTCTTTTGCGCGCCCAAGGACATGGAGCGCGAGGTCTGGGATGGCATCCGCCTCGGCCCTGCGGCGGCGCCGGCCGCGCTAGCGCTCGATGCGGCGCACTCGTTCGAT
>JBKJTX010000462.1:0-8706 GCA_046590315.1 Ramlibacter sp.
GGTGCGCCCAGGTGCTGTTCTTCGAAAGCGACGAGGTTTGCGAAACGAGCTATAAGGATCGTGGCGGCAAGTACCAGGGACAGACGGGCGTGACGCTGCCCAAGGCGTGAGGCTACGCGCGGCTACGGCCGAGGCGCGCGCAACGCGGCCCGCGCCGCCGCCAAATCCCACCCGGCCCAACCGCAGCTTTTGAACAGCACTGGCCCGCGCACCCAATCAGCGGATTCAGACAGGACCTCTTTCAGCGGCGCAAAAGAGGCCACGTCCAGCCCCGCCAGCAATAGATCGCCGGCTTCGTGTGCGGCGCCCGGCGTATCGACGATCACCGTGCCTTGCTCGGCGCAATGCCGGCAGAACTCCGGCGCCAGTTCCACCATCTGAGGCGTGAAAGCCCCGACGGCCGCGATGAACGCATCGGACCGCGGCAGCGCGCGCAGCACCACTGCATTGGCAGGAGTGCAAGTCACCACCAGTGGGCAAACGGCCATGGCTGCATCGGCATCGTGCACGACGCGGGCCTTCACACCCAGCGCGCGGGCGTGCTCCGCAAAGGCGTTCGCGCCGGCGGCGCCGCGCGATGCGATAAAGACTTCAGTCACTCCCAAGCCTTGCGAAAACGCTTCGAGATGTGCGCGCCCTTGCGCGCCCGCGCCGACGACAAGGAGTGGTCCTTGCTTGTTCGGTGCAATCATCTGTGCAGCCAACAAGGACACGGCTGCCGTGCGCCGGGCGGTCACCGTCGGCCCATCGAGCATTAGCAGGCGCTCGCCCGTCGCCACATCGAATACGACGACATCGCCCTGGATCGCGGGCCGCGCCGTGCCCGCGTTGGCCGGCGTGAACGTAATCAGCTTGGTGATGGCAATTCGGCTATCGAAAGCGGGCATCACAAAGAGACTGGCGCCCCCCGGCAAGGCTTGCACCAGCCGGTCGGGAACCCGCACGGATTCGTCTGCCAGCAAGGCGCGGATTTCCGCAGCGAGTGCTGGATAGGGCAGCCGATGGGCAGTTTCAAGGGCGTCAAGGGGCGGGTTCATGGTCGGGTTCGGTGCGCGCCATCACATCGGCGTCATCGCGCGATTTTGTCCTACGCCGTCATAGGCCGAAAACGCTAGCCTCCGCCGCGCGGGTTTCCTAGCATTACCTCACACACCCAAGGAGCCCCTTCATGCTGCCGCCAGTAATTCGTAGGATTGCCGATGCACCGCGCGACAAATTGCTTTGGACTTTGATCGGGGTGCTGCTCGTGGGTCAAATCGTCGCCTTCTGGATGCTCTGCCTGCAACAGGTCCGCAAGGCTGAGGTACGGCACGCAACTATTCAGATTGAGCGAATGGCGGTGGCCGACTGTATGCGCTACATCCCCAAAGCCACTACCAGTGCTTGCAACGCACGAGTCAATGCACAGCAGGATCCGCCCAACAACCTGATTGCGAGCACCGGCAAACAGGCGTCGAGCGGTGTTTCGGCTTCGACAGCGATGAGCAGCGCGACGCCCGTGAGCTTTAACTTCCGCTAGACAGGTTCTCTTCCAATGGACGGCGGCTTCTGGCCGCCGTTCTGCTTTTGCGCCCACAACCGCTCGTCCAATTCGCCACACCCGCGCCGGGTGGGCGTCCGACATCATGCGGGTATGCGCGCCGACCGACGCGCCCCAGCACGGCGTCTATCTTTGAACGCAAGAAACAAACATATATAGGGAGTGCGCCATGAACAACGCCGTTGCCTTTGCGAAGTTGCCCTTGAACATTGCCGGGTTCACGTCGCTTGAGGCGTCTGACGACTTCGAGTTGCCCGACCTCACGCGCTACTGCCCGACCCGCTTGCTTTCCGCTTTTGCGTTGCTCATGGCCGGGCATGGCCGCTCAATCAACACGTCGATGATGCTTGGCGACCGTGAGTACGCGATGTGGCAACTGGCGCGCGCGCACACGCTGGGCGATGCTGAAGTGCGCGAAGTGGCGGCACGGCTCTTCGCCTATTTCGACGACGAACGCGCCCCGTCGCCGATCGGCCTGCGTCCCTAAAGCGTCAATACTCCGCGCCTTCCACCAGAAAGCGCACGCGCCGCACACCCTGCCATTCATCGGCGTCCAGCCGGAACGCGAGCTTCACCTTTGCCGGCAGGGGCTCGGTGTGGCCGAACCAGATCCCGTCCACCGGTTGGCCCTGGTGCTTCAACTTGATCTGCAGGTGTTTCTCGCCCACCAGGCGCTGCGAGATGATCTCGACTTCTTCGCTGAAGATGGGGGGCGCGAAGCCCTGACCCCAGACCTCGTGGTGTAGCGTGTCCACCAAGTCGGGCCGGCGGTATTCCGCGGCGAGTGGACCGTCCGTTTGCAATCGGCGCATCAACGTGGCCGCGTCCAGCCACTCGTGCGCCACCAGCGCCAGCGCCTGCTCGAAGACGTCCAGCTGTTCTTCAGCGATGGTGCAACCCGCGGCCATCGCATGCCCACCGAATCGCAGCAACACGCCGGGTTGGCGTTTGGCCACCAGGTCCAGTGCGTCGCGCAAATGAAAACCGGGGATCGATCGGCCGGATCCTTTCAGCTCGTGCTCCTTGCCAGGCGCCTGGCTGGCCGCGAAGACGAACGTGGGCCGGTGGTGTTTGTCCTTGATCCGGGAGGCGACGATGCCGACCACGCCTTCGTGAAACTCCGGATCGAACACACAAATCGCGGGCGGCGGCTCGTCGCCCTCGTCGAACAGCGACTCCACGATCTCCATCGCCTGGTCGCGCATGCCGCCTTCGATCTCGCGGCGCTGCCGGTTGATGGTGTCGAGAGCACGCGCGAGTTCGTCGGCACGACCAGCGTCGTCGGTAACGAGGCACTCGATGCCCAGCGTCATGTCCGAGAGGCGCCCGGCAGCGTTGATGCGCGGGCCCAGCGCGAACCCGAAGTCGAAGGTGGTTGCGACTTGGCTCTTACGCGCCGCTGCGGTAAACAGACTTGCCAGCCCACAAGGCATCGCGCCCGCGCGAACGCGCTTGAGCCCCTGCGCCACCAGGCGGCGGTTATTGGGATCGAGCTTCACCACGTCGGCCACGGTACCCAAAGCCACCAGTGGCAACAGCGCGTCGAGCTTGGGCTGGCTTTGCGCATCGAACACGCCGCGCTGCCGCAGCTCCGAGCGCAGGGCGAGCAGCACATAGAACATCACGCCGACACCGGCGATGGACTTGCTCTCGAAATCGCAACCCGGCTGGTTCGGATTGACGATCACAGCGGCGGCGGGCAGGTGCGGCCCGGGTAGATGGTGATCCGTCACCAGCACCTGCAGGCCGAGCGCATTGGCCGCCGCGACGCCGTCCACGCTGGCGATGCCGTTGTCCACGGTGATGAGCACGTCCGCCCCACGCGCCTTGACGCGCTGCGCAATCGGCGGCGTGAGGCCGTAGCCGTCCACCACGCGATCGGGCACCAGGTAGTCAAGGTGGCGCGCGCCGAGGAGCTTGAGGCCGCGCATGGCGACGGCGCAGGCCGTGGCGCCGTCGCAGTCATAGTCCGCCACGATGCACAGCTTTTTACCGTCGCGGATGGCATCCGCCAGCAGCGCAGCGGCTTCGGACAGGCCCTTCATGCCGGCGAGCGGCAACAGCAATGCCAAGCCGTCGTCGAGCTCCTCCTTGGCGAGGATGCCGCGCGCCGCGTACAGCCGGGCCAGCAGGGGATGGACGCCCGCCTGTTCCAGCGCCAGGCGGCGCGCGGGGGAATGTCGCGGGTGACGATTTTCATAGTGAATCGAGCAGCGCTGGCACTCGCCTGCGACCGAACACCGCGGCAAGTCGGCGCAGCGGGCCGGTGCCATCGCTGGTCCAGGTCTGCGCATTGCGCTCGCCGCAGAGCGTCAGTGAAACCGGGTTGCCGTGGTCGAGGGATTGGGCCAACCGCACGCAGTCGCGCGAGTCGATCTCTTGCCAGGTGGACGTCCAGCCGCGCCAGTCTTCCAGCAGTGCCGCATCGCGCAGAGAGTGGGTGATCTGCAATCCGGGCGGCGGTTGAGGGGCTCCCGCTACGGGCAGGGCTCCGGTGCCGCTCACCCAGAACGAATTGACCGGCAGCGAGCCGCCGGCGATGCGCTCCTCGTTGATTTCTTGGGTGTAGAGCAGCATCTGCATCTCTTGCTGCAAGCGGCGCAGGGTCTTGGCTTGCTCCGAGCGCGGCATCCATTCATCGATGTTCCGGCCCACCACGCGGTCGAGCGACGCAGTGGCCAGCGCACGGAAGACTTCGCCATGGGCCAGCCAGAGCGTGGGCGCGTCGTATTCGAGGTGGATGCCGTCTTGCTCGAAATAGGGCCGCATCGCGGCCAGCATTGCTTGTGACTCCCGTCCCGACAGCGCCAGCGCCTGCGGGTGGCCCATACCGATATGGTCGATCGCGACGCGCCAATGGCACGGCGTGATCCAGGCCCAGGCCGAACCCTGCGTGCTGCGCCCGGCTTGCGCCACTTGCCATGCCGCCCAGGGGATGCGGCCGTCGGTTCCATCCAAACCGTATTCACGCGCCAGCACGCGTTCGTGCGGCAGCGACAAACTGTGTTCGTCGCCCGTGTCTGTATGCACAGGCGCGAGCCGCGAGAGCAATTTTTCGAGGCAAGGAAGGGCCAGCGTGCGCCGGGCCTGAACGCAACCCTCGGCCTGGGATGAGGCGAAAGGGATTAACAAGTGGGCTGCGTCCGACATGCCGGTATTCTCGGCGATGCCACAATCCGGCAGCACAACAATATCCCACCATGCGAATCCCCTACGAACTGGCCTTGGGCTGGCGCTACACCCGCGCGGGCCGCGCCACCCGGCGCAACGGATTCATCTCCTTCATCTCGGGCGTGTCGATGCTGGGCATTGCACTCGGTGTGGCGGCGCTGATCATCGTGTTGTCGGTGATGAACGGTTTCCAAAAGGAAGTGCGCGACCGGATGCTGGGTGTCGTGTCGCACATCGAGATCTTCGGCCCCGGCGGCGGCGTGCTGGCCGACGCCGGCGCAACCCTCGCGCAGGCCCAGCGCAATCCGCAGGTCATCGGCGCGGCGCCTTTCATTTCGGCCCAAGCACTGGTGGCGCGTGGCGAGGACATGCGCGGGGCCATCGTGCGCGGCATCGACCCGGCGCGCGAGCCCGAGGTGACCGACATGGCGGTGTCGCTGAAACCGGTCCTCGGCCGGCTGGTCCCGGGGCAGTTTGGCGTGGTGATGGGTGCGGAACTCGCGCGCCAATTGGGCGTGCGCGAAGGCGATCCGATCACGCTGATTGCGCCCAGCGGGCAGGTCACCCCGGCCGGCGTCGTGCCGCGGCTCAAGCAGATGACGGTGGTCGGCACGTTCGACTCCGGCCATTTCGAATACGACAGCGGCCTCCTGCTGATACACCAGGACGACGCGGCGCGGATCTTCCGGCTCGAAGGGCCCACGGGCGTGCGGTTGAAACTGAAGGATCTGCATCAGGCGCCCGCAGTGGCGGCAGAACTGAGTAGAACGCTCGGCGGCGAGTTCGTGGTGCGCGATTGGACGCGCCAGAACCGCACCTGGTTTGCGGCCGTGCAAGTGGAAAAACGCATGATGTTCATCATCCTCACGCTCATCGTCGCTGTGGCCGCGTTCAATCTGGTCAGCACGTTGGTGATGACCGTGACCGACAAGCGCGCCGACATCGCCATCCTGCGCACGCTCGGCGCGAGCCCGGGCAGCATCATGGGCATCTTCGTCGTGCAAGGCGCGACGGTGGGTGTCATTGGAACGCTGGCCGGGCTGCTGCTCGGCCTCACTGTCGCGCTCAATATCGACGTCATCGTGCCGGCGCTGGAGCACATCTTCAATGCAAGCTTCCTGCCGCGCGATATCTACCTGATCAGCCGTATGCCGAGCGATCCGCAGCGCTCGGACATCATGCCCGTCGCTCTCATTTCGCTGGTGCTTGCCTTCATCGCGACCATTTACCCGAGCTGGCGCGCCAGCCGCGTCAACCCGGCCGAGGCGCTGCGCTATGAGTGAGCCCAAGGTGGTCTTGAAAGCCCAAGGCCTGACCAAGCGCTTCAGCGAGGGCGGTCTCGACGTCGAGGTATTGCGTGGCATCGACATGGAAGTGCAGGCGGGCGAAACGGTGGCCATCGTCGGCGCGTCCGGTTCCGGCAAGAGCACATTGCTGCATCTGCTTGGCGGCCTCGATGCGCCAACGTCGGGAACCGTGCAGCTGATGGGCCAGGAGTTCTCGCGACTAGACGCAGCCGCGCAAGGGCGCATACGCAATCGGCACCTGGGCTTCGTCTACCAGTTCCATCACCTGTTGCCGGAGTTCAGCGCGCTCGACAACGTGGGCATGCCGCTGCGCATCCGGCGCGAAACACCGGCTCGCTGCGCCGAACAGGCGTCTCGCACGCTGGCGGCAGTCGGGCTGGCCGAACGGTTGCGGCACCGGCCGGCCGAGCTCTCAGGCGGCGAGCGCCAGCGTGTCGCCATCGCGCGCGCACTGGTGGCAAACCCGGCTTGCGTGATGGCGGACGAACCCACCGGCAACCTCGACCGCAGCACGGCCGACGTGGTGTTCGACATGATGCTGCGGTTGGCGCGTGAGAGCGGCACGGCCTTCATCATGGTCACGCATGACGAATCGCTGGCAGCCCGATGCGATCGGACTTTGCGTTTGACGTCCGGTCTATTGGCCGGTTGACTAGAGAATCCGGTTGAACCAGAGCAGCGACAGGCCGGCGGAGAACAGCGCGAGCGCAGCCGCGACCAGCGCGAACAGCGCCGACACCTCGGTTTCCTTTTTCTCGACCGTCAGGCGAGAGCTCAGTGTCTCGTAGACCTTCTTCAGGTCGGTCGCGGTGCCGGCATAGAAGTACTCGGCGTTGGTTTTGGTGGCGATCGCCTTGAGCGTTTCTTCGTCCAGGCGCACCCGCATCGACCAGCCCTCGAAGCCGATCGTTTCGCCATCGACGGTGCCGATGCCCACGGTGTAGACGCGCACGCCCCGGTCCGCGGCGAGCTTGGCGGCTTCCAGAGGATCGACGCCGCTCGTCCGCTGGCCGTCGGTGAGCATGATGATGGCCGCCGACGTGTATGAGCCTGGTGCGACCGGCGTGAAATCCTTCTTCTCTTTTTTCTCTTTTTTCTCATTGTCGATCGCCGCGCCGCGCTGGCGCTCGCGCCCTGTCTGCATCGATTGCAGGTCGATGCCTGCATCGGGAAACAGCGTTGCAAGCGAAATCACAATGGCATTCCCGGTGGCGGTGGCGCGCTGCAGCTGGAAGCGGTCGATGGCCGTCACCAGGTCTTCGCGGTTGACAGTGGGCAATTGCGCGACTTGCGCCGAGCCGGCAAAGGCCACGATGCCGACCTTCACATGGCGCGGAAGGTCCGCCAGGAAAGACTTGGCCGCCGTTTGCGCCGCTTCAAGCCGGTTGGGCTTGACGTCGGTGGCACGCATGCTGCCGGACACGTCCATCGCGAGGATGATGGTCTGCTGGTTGGAAGGCAAGGTCACCACCGCCACCGGCCGCGCGGTGGCCAGCAGCATCGCCGCCAGCGCGAGTAGGAACAAGGCGGGTGGAATGTGTCGGCGGACAGTCTGGCCGACGCCCATCGCTTCCTTGACGATCGAGAGTGAGGCGTAGCGCAACGCCATCTTCTTCTTGCGCCGCATCAGCCAGAAGTAGAGCAGGACGAGCAGTGGCAGAGCCGCCAGCAGCCAGAGGAATTCAGGCCAGAGGAAGTTCATGACGTGTGGGCCATGATCAAGCTGCCCTCCGGAGGTGCGCGGGCAGGGCCCCGCCGGCGGAAAGCCGGGCGCGGCGCTTGCGCATTTCGGCGAAGCGCACGACGGCGTCGACCAGGTCGCCGTCGGTGGAAAGCTCGAGCGCATCGACGCCCGCTTTGACCAGGCCTTCGCGCAGCTCAGCTTCACGCTGCGCGGCGATGCGGGCAAAGCGCTTGCGAAAGCCCGAATCGTGCGTATCGACCAGGAGTTGTTCGCCGGTTTCGGAGTCGCGGATCGTGAGCAAGCCGAGATCGGGAATGTCCAGCTCCATCGGATCGAGCACGCGCACCGCCACCACTTCGTGCCGTTGCGCCAACTGCGCCAGCGGGCTTTCCCACCCAGGCTCGCTGATGAAATCGGAAACGACGAAGACCGTCGAGCGGCGCTTGATCGTCGCCGCTGCCGACGCCAGCAGGTCGCTCAATTTGGTGGTGCCCGACTCGGTGGACGCCGGCCGGTCCTGGATCGAATGCAGCAGGTGCAACACGTGGCGACGGCCACCGCGCGTGGGGATGACGGTATCCACGCCCGAGCCGTACAGCAGCGCCCCAACGCGATTGCCGTGACGCGTCAGCATGCGTGCCAGCACCGCCACGAACTCTGCGGAAATGTTGCGCTTGCGCAGTTCACCCGAGCCGAAATCGATCGAAGGGCTCAGATCCAGCAGAAACCACGCCGCCATCTCGCGGTCTTCGGTGTACACGCGCACATGCGGGACTTGGAGCCGCGCCGTGACGTTCCAGTCGATGTGGCGCACGTCGTCATGGTGCTGGTATTCGCGCAGGTCGGCGAGGTCCAGGCCGGCCCCGCGCATCAGCGTGCGGTAGTCCCCCTGCAGCAGGCCGTCGAGCCGGCGAATGGCGGTCCATTCCAGGCGGCGCAGCACATGCTCCGCACCCTCGTGCGCCTGCGCGGGCAATTGCGCAGGGGAGGGATCAGGCTGCGAG
>JBKJTX010000198.1:0-21661 GCA_046590315.1 Ramlibacter sp.
GTCAATGAGGCCCGGCGCGTGCTCTCCACCGCCGCCGGCCAGCTCGAAGGCGAGATCGCGCAACGCCGCCCCGATTCGATCCTGTGCGTCTTTTCACACAAGTCCGGGGACCGGCTGCCCACCCATGCGAAGCGCGCGCTGCACGCTGCGATCCTCACCGTGAACGAAGCGATGCGCCTGGCCACGCAAGTCGCGGCGCGCCCGCAGTCGGCCGGCGCGCCGCCGTTGTCCATTGCCATAGGCGTGCATCTGGGCGTGGGCGAAGTCACACCGCGCGCCACCGGCACGGGCATGGTGCACGCCGCCGGTGAAGCGGTGGAGATCGCGCGCTTGCTCGAGGTCGTCGCTGCCGACATGCATTGGGGAGTGGTCACATCGCTCACCACGCGCCACGCCGCCGGCACGCGCGTCGACTCGGGCCGCAGTGGCACGCTGGGCTTGCCCGACGACAGCTTCCTCGAGATCGCCGAGATCTCGGGGCTGGTGCCGCGCCAGGGCTCCACCATGCCGCTCAGCCACTACCAGGCGCTGCGCGACTCCCTGCAGCAGAACCTGCAGCTGGCGCGCGCGGCCGCGGGCGCTACCGGTCCCGGCCAGCAGGGCGGACACATGCTGATCGAAGGCTATCGGGTCTTGCGCAAGATCGGCGAAGGCGGGATCGCATCGATCTACCTGGCACAGCCCCTCGCCGGCGGTTCGCCGCAAGTCTTGAAAGTGCTGCGCCTGGACAACGCGGCCGGCGTGATGGACCTGCAGCGTTTCATTCAGGAGTTCGCGCTGCTAGCGCAGATCGATCACCTCAACGTCGCGCGGATTTTTCGCCAGGACTTCTCCGCGGGTAACGCATACATCGCCATGGAGTATTTCCCTCTGGGCGACTTGCGCAGCCGCATGCGCCGGCCGCTCGACACGGGCATCGCACACTACTACTTGAAGCAGATCGCCGCCGGGCTGGAAGCCATCCACCAGGTCGGCATCGTGCACCGCGACCTGAAGCCCGACAACATCATGCTGCGCCAGGACGGAATTCTGGCCATCGCCGATTTCGGAATTGCCAAGCAGACGGAGATGCACCTCACGGACACCGGCGCCGGCGACGTGGTCGGCACGCCCTATTACCTCAGCCCCGAGCAGGCGCTCGGACACGCCGTCGATGCGCGCTGCGACATCTACAGCTTGGGCGTAATGGCCTACGAGATGCTCGCTGGCGCCAAGCCCTACGAGGGCAGCACGGCTCGGGAACTGCTGGACATGCATGTGCATGCGCCGGTGCCCGCGCTGCCGCCCGCGCACCTCGCGTTCCAGCCGGTGTTGGACAAGATGATGGCCAAGGACCCGGCGCAGCGTTATGCGTCGGCAACCGAACTGCTCGACGAGCTGGAGCGGCTGAAGCAATGATGGATGCGATTGCACTTCCCATCAAAGGCGCTCTCGTCGTAGGCGGCTATCGGGTCGAACGTGTGTTGGGGCGGGGCCGCGATTCGACCGTCTACCTGGCACTGGATCCTTCAGGCACACGCAGCGTCGCGCTCAAGTGCGCCCGGCGCGCGCCCACAGACGAAGACGGCGCGGCCAGTGGTCTCGAGTGGGAATTTGTCGCGATGGCGACGCTGGTCCACTCGCATGTGATCCAGGTATTCGATCAGGGCATCGCCGGCGACCGAGCCTTCATGGCGATGGAGTATGCCGCGGGCGGCCCGATGGTGCTGCACCGCGGGGTGATTGGTCCCGCGAGCACTCTGGCGTGCATGCGCCAAGCCGCCGAAGCGCTGGCGTTCATCCACCAAAAGGGCTGGGTGCATCGCGACGTGAAGCCCGCCAACTTCCTTATGCGGTTGGACGGCACCCTCGCGCTGGCCGACTTCGGCTGCGCGCGCCGGCGCGGCCACATCGATGCGATGCGGCCCGGTCTGGTGATCGGCACCCCGCGCTACGCGGCGCCCGAGCAAAGCCAGGGCGCAGCTGCCGAACCCGGCGCTGATGTCTACAGCCTGGGCGCGTGCCTGCATGAAATGCTCACCGGCCGCCCGCCTTATCCGGGTGAGACCCTTACCGAACTGTTCGGACAGCATCTGCTGGCGCCGGTGCCGCTGCTGCCGCAAGTGCATGCGGCCTGGCAGCCGCTGCTCGACGCGATGCTCGCGAAAGTGCCGGGCAAGAGGCTACAGGATGGCGCAGACGTGCTGCGTCAAATCAAGTGCATGGAAAGCGATCTTTTGCTGCCCCAGGGCAACGGGGAGACATCTTGAGTACCAACGACAACTACCTTGTCGACGTCATCGGCTTCAACGACGTCGAGCGCTCGATGCTCGCCAGCATCTTCGCGCTGGCCGCGCGCCGTGATCCGGGCTTCGCCCAGTACGAGCCCGGCGCTGCTGGCCGCCAGCCTGACATCTACCTGGTGGACGCCGACAACGCCATCGCACTGAACGAGTTTCGCGCTTTGCACAAGCGCTCCACGCTGCCCGCCGTGCTGATCGGTTCCGCCGGACATGCCGGCCCGCATCCCGTGCTGCAGCGCCCGTTGCAGTGGGCGCGCTTGTTGCAGGCGTTGGACGACACGCTGAGCGGCGGCGAAGAACAACCGATATCGCTGACCCCCGCCACATCCGACTCGGCCCAGGCCATGCGGCGCAGTCTTTCTGGTGCTTCGCGCGCGCCGGGCTTGGCCCCGGGCGGCACGATGCCCCAGCGCGGCGAGCCGGGCGTGGCCGCCGCGCAAAAGCGCATGCTCGCCGACTCCGTGCTGGTGGTCGACGACAACGCCACGGTGCGGATGTTCATGCAGGCGAAGCTGGCGCCGTTCGGCTTCGAAGTCGACATCGCCGAAACCGGCGAAGAAGCGATAGGCCTTTCCGCCGCTCGGGAGTACACATGCATATTTCTCGACGTCGTGCTTCCGGGCATCGACGGCTACCAGGTCTGCAAGTTGATCAAGTCGAACAAGCAGGCGATCAAGAAGACTGCGGTAGTCATGTTGACCAGCCGCAGCTCGCCATTCGACAAACTGCGTGGCTCTTTGGCCGGGTGCGACGAGTATCTGACCAAACCGCTCGACGAGGACCGCCTGCTGGAGGTCATCGCCAAGTTCCTGCCCAGTGGCCGCAACCAGAAGGATCGTCATGAGCGCAAGTGACATGAACAAGTCGATTCTGGTCGTGGACGACACGCGCTCAATGCGCAAGATGGTCTCCGCCGTCCTGGCGGGCGCGGGCTACGACGTTGCCGAAGCGGGCGACGGCGTCGAGGCGCTGGAGCTGGCCAACAAGCGCCGCTTCGACCTGGTGGTGACCGACCACAACATGCCGCGCATGGATGGTGTGACTCTGGTGCGCGAGCTGCGCCAAATCGCTACATACGACGCGGTGGCGCTCTTGGTGCTCTCCACCGAAGTCGACCCGGCGCTCAAGCAGAAGGGCCGCGAGGCCGGCGCCACCGGTTGGATGGCCAAGCCATTCGATCCGCAGCGCATGCTCGACATCGTCGCCAAATTCATCTGAAAAAGGCTCAGTAGATGTCCCAACCGGCCAGCGCCCTCGACCCGAACGCCTACCGCGCGATTTTCTTCGAGGAAACGCAGGACCACCTCGCGGACGTCGAATCCATCCTGCTGCGCCTGCAGCCCGACCAGCCGTACTTGCAGGACCTGAATGCGATTTTCCGCGCGGTGCACTCGATCAAGGGCAGCGCCGCGATGCTGGGCTGCAACGACATGGCGGCGCTCGCGCACCTGCAGGAAAACCTGTTGGACCTGCTGCGCAAGGAAGAACGGCCGCTCGAGAGCGCCGACGTCAAGGCGATGTTGAAGGCCGGCGATCTGGTTCGGGCGCAGGCGCTGCGGCACCGCGGCGTGCTCGACGAAGCGCCTGACAGCGGGCCGGCCGAAGAATTGCTGCGAGGCCAGCTGGCGCGCCCGCGCACCGATGCCAAGGGCGCCGCGAGCGGGCCCGTGGTGCGCAAGTTCTCGGTGAAGCTCGGACCGCTCAACGAATCGATCTCCGATGCCGAGCTCGAGATGATGCTCGGCGGCCTGGCTGAAATGGGCCAGGTGAGCGGAACGACCATGGCCAACGAAGCCGGCGGCAGCATCGCCTTTCAGGTGGAGCTCGAGGGCACAGCAGCCGATCTGCAAAGCGTTCTCTCGCTGCTGGTCGCGCCTGAGCTGATCTCCATCAACAAGACCGACGCGTTCGCGCCGCCCCAAGGGACCGCGCGCCCGGTCCCCGATACCAGTATCGGCGACGAGTTCTTCATCGATCCAGAAGAGTTTCGCCGCAAGCGCGACGGCGTCAGCGCTGTCACGCCCGCCACGCAGTTGCACGCGACGGAGCTGCCCGAACCGGTGCTGCCTCAGTCGCACGACACCGGCAACATCCGGGTGGCCACGGAAAAAGTCGACTTGCTGGTCAACCTGGTCGGCGAGCTGGTGATCACCGAAGCGATGCTGGCGCGCCTGAGCCAATTGGAGGGCGAAGGTGAAGGCATAGCAGGCCGCACGAGCTTGATGGAAGGCGGCCTTGCCGACCTGGCGCGCCACACCCGCAATCTGCAGGAAGCCGTGATGGCGATCCGCATGCTGCCGATCTCCAACGCCTTCTCACGCTTTCCGCGGCTGGTGCATGAACTCTCATCGCACCTGGGCAAACGCGTGGAACTGAAATTTGCCGGCGAGGCCACCGAGCTCGACCGAGGCCTGATCGAAAAGATTTCCGATCCGCTCACGCACCTGGTGCGCAATGCCATCGACCATGGCCTGGAAACGCCACATGAGCGCGAGGCTTCGGGCAAGCCGCCCGTGGGTACGCTGCGCCTGTCGGCCCGGCAGCGCGCTGGTAGCATCCTGATCGAAGTGAGCGACGACGGCCGCGGGCTGGACCGCGCGCGCATCCTCGCCACGGCCGCGCGCCGTGGCATCGTGTTGCCGGAAGACGCGCCCGATAAAGACGTGTGGGATTTGATTTTCGAGGCCGGGCTTTCCACGGCCGAGACCGTTACCGAACTGTCGGGCCGCGGTGTCGGCATGGATGTCGTCCGCCGCAACATTCAGGCTTTGGGCGGTAACGTGGAGCTCGTGTCCGCCGCCGGCTGGGGCACGACCATCACCGTCGGCGTGCCGCTGACGCTGGCCATCGTCGAGGCGATGACTGTTGCGGTCGGCGACGCCACCTACGTGCTGCCGCTGGCGACCGTGGTGGAGTCGCTCAGTATCCCGACGGGTGCGATCCATTCGCTGCCGGGGCAGGGCGATGTGCTACAGGTGCGCGACGCCTATTTGCCGATCGTGCGGCTGGCCCGGATGTTCCCGCCCCAGAACGTGAGGGCGGACGGCGGGTCGATTGCAGTCATCGTCGAAGCCGAAGGCAACCACGCGGCCCTCATCGTGGACGAACTGGTGGGCCAGCAGCAAGTGGTGGTGAAAAGCCTGGAGGCCAATTTCCGCAAGGTCGCCGGCATCTCGAGCGCCACGGTCATGGCCGACGGCTCGGTCGCTCTCATTCTCGACGTGAGTCACATCGTCCGCATGGCGGGACGGCATTAGGAGACCCAGAATATGCAGCAAGGATACCGCGCCACCTGGCACAACGCAGAGCAGGAGAAAGCCGACGCCCGAAAGAAGGAGTTCCTCACTTTCCGGCTGGGAGCGGAGAGCTACGGCATCGAGATCCTGAAGGTGCAGGAGATCCGCGGCTACGAGGTACCGACTTCCATCGCCAACGCCCCCGCATTCATCAAGGGCGTGATCAACCTGCGCGGCGTGATCGTTCCCATCCTGGACCTGCGGGTGAAGTTCCAGCTGCCCGACACGCCCTACGACGAGTTCACGGTGGTGATCATCCTGAATGTGGCGCAGCGTGTCGTGGGTGTGGTGGTCGACTCGGTTTCGGACGTGCTGTCGCTCGACCCGGAGACCATCCGCGCAGCGCCGGAATTCGCTTCGTCGGCTTTCGACACCAAGTACATCACGGGCCTGGCCCAGGTCGAGGATGACATGCTCATCATGCTCGACATTGAAAAACTTCTGACCGGTGCCGACATGGCACTGGTCGAATCCATCGGGGAGTAAATCATGTTGAAGTCCTTGACCGCCGGCGTCTTCCTGGATTTGCTCGCCGCATTCTTTGTGGCCGCCGTACTGCTGGTCGCCGGTTTCGGTTTCTATTCCGTCCAACAGGAGCAACAGCGCACTGCCGCAGCCTGGAAAGCCGGGGTTGAGCTAGGCGCTTCGCCGACCGCAACGCGCGGCGCGCAGATCGAAGAGGCGCGCCAGAAACTGGCAACCGAGCTCGCCGACAAGATGCAGGATTTTGCGATTCTGATGGGCGGGCTGGTCGTGCTTTCGGTTGCCGCCGCACACATTCTGCGCAACGGGACCCGGCGTGCCAATGGCGGCGCCTTGCGAATTGCCACCTTGGTCGTGGAAAAGGTCGCGGCCGGCGACCTGACCGGCCGCGTCCAAGGATTGGAAGCCGCCCATACCCGACGGCTGTCCGATGCGCTGGACGGGATGACGGCGAGCCTGCGCAAGCTCACGTCCGAAGTCGCGCACGGCGCCCGCACGGTGGCAGACACCAGCGCGCAAATCGCACAAGGCAACCTGGATCTGTCCCAGCGCACCGAGGAGCAGGCCAGTACGCTGGAAGAGACTGCAAGCTCGATGGAAGAGCTGACGTCCACCGTCGCCCAGAACGCCGACAACGCGAATCAAGCCAGCCTGCTGGCGGTAGCGGCGTCCGACGTCGCCAAGCGCGGCGGGCAGGTCGTTGGCCAGGTGGTCTCGACAATGAACGACATCTCGAGCTCATCGCGCAAGATCGCTGACATCATCGGCGTGATCGATGGCATCGCGTTCCAAACCAACATCCTCGCGCTCAATGCCGCGGTGGAGGCTGCGCGGGCGGGCGAGCAGGGCCGGGGCTTCGCGGTGGTGGCGGCCGAAGTGCGCAATTTGGCGCAGCGCAGCGCCGGCGCGGCCAAGGAGATCAAGACGCTGATCGGCGATTCGGTCGGCAAGGTCGAAGCTGGCACCAAGCTGGTAGACGCTGCCGGCAAGACCATGGGCGAGATCGTCGAATCGGTCAACAAGGTCACGATGCTGGTCAGCGAGATTGCCGCTGCCAGCCGCGAGCAAAGCGCCGGCATCGGCCAAATCAACACCGCCGTGGCGCAGATGGAGCAGGTGGTGCAGCAGAACGCCTCGCTGGTGGAAGAGGCCAGCGCCGCGACCGAGTCCATGAAGGACCAGGCCGCTGGATTGCTGCAAGCCGTTTCGCGTTTCAATGTGGGCGAGGCCTCTGCGGCCGCGCCCAGGAAGCATGCCAACGGCGTGCTGCCGGGGACGCCACAGCCGATCAAGGTAAGGCCCAGCCCGGCCGCATTGCCACCTGCCTACGCCGCCGCGGCGCTGCGCAAGCCCCGACAGCAGGCTGGCGAGTGGGAAGAGTTCTAAGGACGGATGCGATGGGTGTGGACGCGAACACATTGTTGGGTGAAAAGGAGTTCGCGCTCGCCCGCCAACTGATCGCGGAATATGCGGGAATCAAGCTTAGCCCGCAAAAGCGCTTCATGGTGCACAACCGCCTGCTGCGGCGCCTGCGCACCTGCGGCCTTCAAAGCTTTGCCGACTACCTGCACCTGGTACAGGACGTGCGGTCGGGCGAGCGCGAGGCCTTCGTTAACGCGCTCACCACCAACCTCACGTCATTCTTTCGCGAGCCGCACCACTTCGAGTTGCTGCACCAACGGGCTGAACAGCACCGCGAGAACGAACGGCGGCCGATGCGCGTGTGGTCGTCGGCTTGTTCGACTGGGGAAGAAGCCTGGTCCATCGCGATGACGCTGCGCGACGCCCAGTGCCCGGCCGACATCCTGGCCACCGACATCGACACCGATGCGCTCGGCAAAGCCGGCGCCGGTTTGTACGAGGCCGAAAAGGCCGCCGCGGTGGCGCCCGAGCGGCTGCGGGCGCATCTGCTGCGCGGCACCGGCCAGAACGAAGGCTGGGTCAGCGTGCGGCCCGAGTTGCGCGCCACGGTGAAGTTCATGCAGCTGAATCTGCAGTCGTCGTCCTGGCCGGCTATGGAGCCGTTCGACGCCATCTTCTGCCGCAATGTGGTGATCTATTTTGACCGGGAAGCGCAGCACGCACTGCTTGCGCGCTTTGCCGGCCAGCTGCGCCCGCGGGCACTGCTGGCAGTAGGGCACGCCGAGAGCTTTCCCGCGACGAACCGCGCGTTTCGCCCCTGCGGCCGCACGGCATACGAGTATGTCCCGGGCTGAGCATGAATACCACCGACGCTGTCGCTCCCACCCGTTATTTCGATCGCGAGTTCCAGATTGAGTCGGTGAAGATACTGCCGGGGCAGTATTACGCGGCGGCGGGCGAGGGCTCGATCTCCACTGTGTTGGGATCGTGCGTGTCCACGTGCCTATGGGACCCGTACATCCGCATCGGCGGCATGAACCACTTCATGTTGCCCGGCGACCTGTCCGCGCCGGCTTCGCCCTGGGGCGTGTCGGCGCGCTTCGGCATCTACGCGATGGAAGTGCTTATCAACGAAATGATCCACCTCGGCGCGGACCGTCGGCGGCTGATCGCCAAGGTGTTCGGTGGCGCGCAAGTACTGCAAGGCTTCGACACGCTGGACGTCGGCAAGATGAACAGCGAGTTTGTCCTCAACTTCCTGCGCGAGGAACAGATTCAGCTGGTCGCGCAGGACCTGCTGGGCGTCTCGCCACGCAAGGTTCATTTCTTTCCGACCAGCGGAAAGGTGCACCTGAAGAAATTGCACCTGCAGCCGGACGATGTCGTCCGACGCCAGGAAGAGGACTACGCCAAACGCCTGGCCCACGCCCGCACCGGCGAGGTCGAGATCTTTCCGGCAAGGCGTTCGTGATCCGCGTCCTCGTCATCGACGATTCGGTGGTGATGCGCACCTTTCTCGCACGGGTCGTGCAATCGCAGCCCGACATGGAACTCGCGGGCATGGTTGCTGACCCGCTACAGGCCATTGACCGCATTCGCGAGAGCGCCCCCGACGTGATCACCCTCGACGTCGAGATGCCCCGCATGAATGGGCTGGACTTCTTGCGCAAGCTGATGGCGGTGCGGCCCCTGCCCGTGGTGATGATCTCATCGCTTACCCGCGAGGGCGCCGACGCGACGTTGAGCGCGCTGGAGCTGGGCGCTGTGGATTTTTTCCCCAAGCCCGCTTCGCTGGCCGAATTTCATGGCGTCGGCGATGACATTGCCGAGAAAATCCGCGCCGCTGCGCAGGCTCATGTGCGCGTGCGCCGACGCCCGACGAGCGTTCGGCCTGCACCCGCCCTGCGGTCGCAGGAGCTTCGTCGCGTGCGCAGCATGGGCACCATCATCGGCATCGGCGCATCGACCGGCGGCGTGGAAGCGATTCGGGAACTGCTGGCCCAATTGCCCGGCGACATGCCGGCCATCCTGATCGCGCAGCACATGCTGCCCGGCTTCACCGGCGCTTTCGCGCGGCGCCTGGACGCCATCTGCGAGATGGCAGTGAAGGAGGCGGAGTCGGGCGAAGAAGTATTGCAGGGTGTGGCCTACGTCGCCCCCGGCGGCAAGCACCTTGAGCTCGCCCGCCGCGGCCTGGGCTATGCTCTGCGCCTCACAGAGGACCCGCCGATCAACCGGCACCGGCCTTCGGTCGATGCGCTTTTTCGGTCCATGGCGCAGGTGGCGCCGTCCGATACGGTGGCGGTGATGCTCACCGGAATGGGCGCCGATGGGGCGGAGGCGATGGCGGAACTGCGAACGGCCGGCGCCAGAACGATTGCGCAAGACGAGGCCAGCAGTGTCGTATGGGGCATGCCCCGCCAGGCGATTGCGCTGGGCGGTGCGCAGTATGTGCTTCCGCTCGCGGACATTGCGGGGCGATTGCAGGAGTTGTGCGGGAGAGAGCGGCGGCTGGTCACGGACCCAGGCACGGGGTGATGAATCCAACAGGGACTGACATGTTGCTAGTAACAAGCTTTCAAAAAACCACCACCACGACCCGCTTGCTGGCCGGGTTCGGGGTTGTCATTGCGATGATCGTCGTCGTGACCGGCCTGGGCCTCACTCACCTCTATTCGCTCACCACACAGATCGACCATCTGGCGACCAACCGCGTGCCTCAGGTGATTGCGGCGGGCAAGTGGGAGGCGTCGGTGCTGCGCACGGCGCGGCACATGCAGACCGTCTTCGTCCTGAACGATCCGACCGAAGTAGCGCAGGAACTCAAGGCAATCAAGGCCAACCACGATGAGCAGTTGGCGATGCACAAGCAGATGCGCGAACTGGTCTCGGGCCGGGCCAAGAGGCTGCTCACCCAGCTGGAACAGGCGCGCAACACTTACCTGGCGGCGGAGGCCGAGTTCGTGCAATTGGCCGAAGCCGGCAAGCTCGATGAGGCAAAGATCGCCCTCCTCATCAAGACGCGGCCCACGCAAGGCGCCTACATTGGCGCCATCTCCAATCTGGGCGCGTTCTTCTCGGAAGAAGCGCGCGAGATGGCCAAGCAGTCAGAGGTCGGATACCAGCGCAGCATCGCCGCGTTCGTCCTGGCCGCCCTGCTGTGCGTGGCCGGCGCTTGCGTCGTCGCGCTGCTCATCTCGCGCGGCCTGCGTCGACAATTGGGGGGCGAGCCCGAATACGCGCGCTTCGTGGTTGAACGGGTGGCCGCGGGCGATCTGACGGTGGTCGTCAAGCTGGACCGTCACGACAACGCGAGCTTGCTGTATGCCATGCACGAGATGATCGCCAGCCTGCGTTCGATGGTCTCCGAGACGGCGCGCGGCGCGCAATCGGTAGCCGACACCAGCACGCAGATTGCGCAGGGCAACCTGGACCTTTCGCAGCGTACCGAGGAGCAGGCCAGCACGCTGCAGGAAGCTGCCAGCTCAATGGACGAACTGACGTCGACCGTGGGGCAGAACGCGCAGAGCGCGCGGCAGGCCAGCGAACTGGCGGCCGGTGCCGCCGACACCGCGCGCAAGGGCAATGAAGCGGTGGACGGCGTGGTCAACACCATGGACGAAATTCTTGGCGCGTCCAAAAAGATTGCCGACATCATCGGCGTGATCGACGGCATTGCTTTCCAAACCAACATCCTCGCCCTGAACGCGGCGGTCGAAGCGGCCCGCGCCGGCGAGCAAGGCCGCGGCTTCGCGGTGGTGGCCGCCGAGGTGCGCAACCTTGCGCACCGCAGTGCGGCGGCCGCCAAGGAGATCAAGGCGCTGATTGCCGATTCGGCCAATAAGGTCGAGGCCGGCTCGGCCCGCGTCGACGCCGCCGGCCATGCGATGGTGGGTGTGGTGCTGTCGGTGAAGAAGGTCAGCGAGCACATCGCCCAGATCGCTGCCGCGAGTCAGGAGCAGAGTTCGAAAATCGGCCAGGTGAGTTCGGCGGTGAAGCAGATGGACACCGTCGTGCAGCAGAACGCCTCCTTGGTCGAGGAGGCCGCGGCGGCGACCGAGTCGATGAAGGACCAGGCCGGCGCGCTGCTGGAACTGGTGTCGCGATTCCGTCTCAGCGACGCGGATCGCACCGACACCCGCCCCGCCCCGCTGTCGGTGTTGGAGGACACCTATTCCGCGAAGCCGGCGCCGATTCGCGTTCGGCCGCGCAAGGACCTGCCGCGGCCTTACGTCCCCCAGGTGGGAAATTCAGCCGGGCGGAAGCAAGGCTGGAAAGAGCATTAAAAATTTCCTCAGGCAAACCGAAAAATCTGCTTGAAGTGTTTTCTCAACCCGCGGGCTGCACTTGGTGCGTCCAATGGGTCCGGCCGCCTTCGGTTTTAAACAGGCGGCTCCGAAAACCCGGAGTGGTCTGCAGTCGTACGCTTCGGTTCTGCTGGGGGCCGTCGGATGCATTCGCTGCTCGGGCAACTGGAGGCGCAGCTGGGAAGGTGATCGCAGTGCGGGGTTAGTATTCACTGCTAGGAGGCGCCATGCCCACGCCAGAAAACGATGAATCCCGCTCGGTTGCGCTGTATTGGGATTTCGAGAACATTCATGCCAGTCTTTGCGAGGAGAAAGAACCAGGGTTCTATGCGCGCCAGGACAGTCGGTTCAAGCCGCAGGAGCCTCTGGTCGACATCCAGGCGATTGTTGAAGTCGCGGCATCGTTCGGGCCGATCGCTATCAATCGGGCGTATTGCAATTGGCAGTTCTTCGGGCGCTACCGGGACGCCCTGTTGCAGAACTCGGTGGAGCTGTTGCAGCTGTTCCCCCCGGGGGGCGGCGCCAAGAATGGCGCAGACATCAAGCTGTGTCTTGACGCCACCGAGGATGCGGCGCGCTTCGCTCACATCGGCACCGTGGTGATCGTGGGTGGCGACAGCGACTTCATGCCGGTGGCGCAGAAGATCAAGGCTTTAGGGCGCACGCTGATCGGCATCGGCACCCGCAAGGCCACCAACCGCCATTGGGCCAAGAGCTGTCACGAGTTTAGGTACTACGAGCACTTCGTGGAGACGGCGCCTGCGCCTGAAGCACACGATGGAGCGCTTTCCGCGCAGTCAGCGGCGCCGCCATCACCTGCCGACCCTTCGGCCGATCTGATGCGGCGGGCGATGCGCCTGCTTGCGGAAAAAAGCGGGGACGCGTGGGTTGGCAAGGCGCAGGTATGGCCAATGATCAAGCGGCTGGATTCGACTTTCGATCTGAAGGAGCACGGTCACGCCAGCTTCTCTGCGATGGTGAAGGCGCTCAGCCATTTGGTGGAGGTGCAAGACGCCAGCGGCGAGCAATTGCTTCGCTTGAAGTAGCGCGGTTGTTGCATCGGGAACGAAGTCAAGGCCTCGCGAGCCCGCGTCGGCATTCTGCTTAGGCCGGTTAAGCAAAATCCTTAGGCCCCCGCCCCTTGCGGCTGTTCTCATGGGCTCCATTGACCTCTGCAATTCGCCATGGACCGAGCCCCCGCCCAACTGACAGTCCCGCACATCGACTTCCATCCGGACGGTTCGCGCCAGCGCGTGATCGGCCCGCAGATGGACATCACCGCGCGCAAAAAGTCCGCGGCGGCTTTGGAGGAGGCGCGAGCCATTGCGGAGGCTGCCAGCACTTTCAAGATCGAGTTCCTGGCCAGCATGAGCCATGAAATACGCACGCCGATGAATGCGGTGATCGGGCTGTCGCACCTGTTGCAGAAGACCGATCTCACGACGCAGCAGCAAAACTATCTAAGCAAGCTCCAGGCCGCCGGAAATCATCTGCTCGGGGTGATCAACGAAGTGCTGGATCTCTCGAAGATTGAGGCTGGCAAGCTGGTGGTCGAGGATATGCCGTTCGTGCCGGCGCGCGAGGTGGAGACCGTGTGCAGCGTCTTGCGTGAAAAGTGCGAAACCAAAGGCCTGCAACTGCAGGTGCGGATCGCACCGGACGTGCCTGAGGTCCTGAGCGGCGATGCGCTGCGACTGCGGCAGGCCCTTCTCAACTACGCTAACAACGCAGTCAAGTTCACCGCCCAGGGTAGCGTGCAGCTTGAAGTGAGCCTGGTCGAGCGCACGGGCGACACGGCCCTTGTTCGCTTTTCGGTTCGGGACACCGGCATCGGCTTGTCCGCCCAGCAGATAGCTCGCCTGTTCGTTAACTTTTCGCAGGCCGAAGTCTCCACCGCCCGGCAGTACGGCGGCACGGGGTTAGGCCTGGCCATTTGCCGCAACCTGGCAGAGCTGATGGGCGGCGGGGTGGGCGTGGAGAGCGAGCCCGGCCGCGGCAGCACGTTCTGGTTTACGGCCAGGTTGCGCATCGGCGGGCATCCGGATTTGCGTCGGCGGCATGAACCCACACAAGCCGAGCTCGGATCACTTCGGGGCAAGCGCGTGCTGCTGGTCGAAGACAACGAGATCAACCAGGAAATAGCACGGGAGCTCCTTCAGGACCTCGGCTTGCTGGTGGACATCGCAGCCGATGGCCGGCAGGGCGTGGCGCAGGTTCAGCGCGCACGCTACGACGTCGTGCTGATGGACATGCAGATGCCGGTGATGGATGGCGTGCAGGCGACCCTTGCGATTCGGTCGCGGCCGGAGTTCGACCGCCTGCCTATCGTGGCGATGACGGCGAATGCCATGGAAGCCGACCGGCAAAAGTGCGTTGATGCGGGAATGAACGACTTCCTCGGTAAGCCCTTCGAGCCTGCAGAGCTTCCTGCTGTGCTGCTTCGTTGCATGGGCCGGACAAAAGCCACACGCAACTCAGGGTCTAGCCACCGTCTACCGCAATGACTGCGCCGGTTGTGCGCGTCACCACATGTCGAGCGGCGCGCAATGCTACTTGGCTGTTGTGCCCATTTTTCCCTGCAGCACTGCCACCAAGTGTTGTTTAGCTTCGGCGAGTTGCGCCTTGTCGGCGTCGTGAACTTTTCTGAAGAAGGCCGCGCACTCCGGTGATTGGGCGGCTTCGGCATCCTTGATGTACTGGTCGTAGGCGAGCAAGGCCTGCGCCTTGTTTTGCATGAGCGTGATCCAGTCGTAAGCGAGGTCGCTGAGCGGATGGGGATCGGATGATTTTTCTTGCATGTCGGACCTTGGTTGGAATTTTGAGAATCAAGATTCAGCATAAATCAACGCGCCTTGGTGATGTAGCTCAGCATGTTGAAGTCTGCTCGCCGTCCTACGACATGGCGCGGCGATTCAGGCTTATGCATCAACAGCATCTGCCGTACGCTGGACGTTCCATGCTTGGGGGCAGTTGGTCGCGAGGCGACCGCAGCGACTACCGGTTCGTCGGGGAGGCGCTGGCCAGTGCCGGCATCGTCACCCTCGTCGCAGACTACCGGCTGAGCCCGCAAGTGCAATGGACCGACATTCTTGCGGATTGCGCGCGTGCAACCGGGTGGGCATTCGCGCAGGCCGGCCGACTCGGCGCCAGTGACAGGCGCGTGCACCTGATGGGCCACAGTGCCGGCGCTTACAACGCTGCCATGCTCGCGCTCGATCCGCGATGGCTGGCACGTGTTCAGCTTCAGCCGCGCCAATTGGCAGGGTGGATCGGACTGGCGGGACCGTACGACTTCCTGCCGATCTCGGAACCCAACACGCGTCGTGCATTCGGATGGCCTGATACGCCGCCAGACAGTCAGCCGGTGCGGCACGTGTCGGCCGATGCCCCGCGTAGCCTGCTGCTGGCGCCACGAAATGACCGCACGGTCGACCCGGTGCGCAACACACTTGGCCTTGCCACGCGCCTGCGTAGCGCCGGTGCGCAGGTGCGCGGGGAACTGCTCGATGGGGTGAACCACGTGACGATTGCCGTCGCGCTGGCCTCTCCGCTGCGCGGCCTCGCGCCTGTTCGCGACGAGGTCACGCGCTTCGTCAACGCATGAGCTGCGGTACACGCAGCCGTGTTCGTCATCTCAAGAAGTCGAACTCATCCAAAGCATCGCGACACGACTATCTCGCTTGTGGATGAGTTGTTTTTTGGCTCACGCGGCCCACGAGTCCGTCGGTTTATCAGATACTTTGATTCCCCCAAACCCATGGAGAAAAAAATGACGACGCCACCGCGTTCATCAATTGCATACAAGCTAAGCATGGTCGCTTTAGCCGTGCTGGGCAGTGCGCCGGCATTGGCCGACGCTGTGCCGGGCTGGTATATCGGCGGCAACATCGGGCGGACCAAGTCCGACTTCGACATGCCTACGAGCATCACACCCTTCGTCGGGCCAGGCTTCACAGTCAACTCCTCGTCGCAAGACGAAACCGATAGAGGCTATAAGCTGTTCGGCGGCTACCAGTTGAACCGAAACTTCGCATTGGAGGCTGGCTACTTCGACCTTGGGCATTTCGACTACCGGTTCAACACTACTCCCGCAGGCACTTTCAATGGCGAACTGCGCCCCCGGGGTTTCAACATTGACCTGGTCGGCATGGTGCCGCTGGGCGACCGCTTCTCGGTGTTCGGGCGCGTCGGCGGTGCATACATGCGCACCAAAACGCAGTTCGCGAGTACCGGCCTAGTGCCGGCGAACACGTCGAGCCCAGGCGACCACAACACCAGCCTCAAAGTGGGCGTCGGCGTTGAGTACGCATTTACCCCCCAACTGTCGCTGCGTGGTGAAGTCGAACGCTACCGCCGCATCCAGGATCCGGTGCGGCGTACCGGCAACATCGACATGATGTCGGTGGGCTTGGTGTACCGCTTCGGCGCGCCGCCGAGAGTCGTCGCCGTTGCAGCACCGGCACCGATGGCACCTCCGCCACCGCCGCCACCACCGCCGCCGCCTCCCCCGCCGCCGCCGCCACCTCCCCCGGCTGCGCCGCCGCCTCCGCCACCAGCTCCGCCGATGCCGCCGCCGCGCGAGCCGAGGCAAGGCCGCTACTAATAGCAGCGGTTGAGGTATAACTGCGAAGGGGAGAGGATGTTTCTCTCCCCTTTGCGGGTGTGACGCCCGTTGAAAATAGGGGTGATTGACGTGATGATTTCGACGCGCTGGTTGCTGGTCATCGTCATAGCATTCGGTGTTGCTACGTCCGCGATCGCTGCGGATGGCACACTTTCGGTACGCGCCAACTTTATGCAGGAGGCCGCATCCGCGCAGGCACAAGAACTGGCCGACTGGGTAGTGAACTCAGCGGACAATAGCAGGCTGCCCTTCATCGTCATCGACAAAGTTGAAGCCAAGGTGTTCGTATTCGAGCCCGACGGGCAACTGCGCGGAGCCACTGCGGCATTGATGGGACTTGCGATAGGGGACGACTCTGTTCCCGGCATCGGCAAGCGCAAGTTGTCCACCATCCGCCCTGAAGAAAGAACGACGCCTGCGGGCCGTTTCGTTGCGGCAGTGGACAAGGATGTGCATGGCGAGGAGGTCCTCTGGGTCGACTACGACACAGCCGTTTCGCTGCACCGCGCCGTCAAGGGCCACCCGACCGAGCGCCGTGCCGAGCGCCTGGCGTCCCCCACGCCGCTGGACAATCGCATCACCTATGGGTGCATCAACGTGCCCGTGAAGTTTTACACCGACGTGGTGAGTCCAGCGTTCAAGCGCACCCACGGAATCGTCTACGTGCTGCCGGAAACGCGTTCTGCACGGGAGCTGTTCGGATATTCGGTCAAGGACCCCCAGCAGGTGAAATTGCAGGACTGAAGGCGCACCGGGTCGCGCAATCGCTGGACAGGGATAACGCATGACGACCATTCCGCCGCAGCTGGGGCCTGGCCCGCGTGTCCAGTCTTACACCGACCAGTTCGCACGTTTTCTGGCCGATGAGGTCGCGCCGCTCGAAAAAGAGCTTGCGCGGCAGAACGTCGGCACGCCGTCGCAGCCCAAGCTGGACGAGCGCGGCCGAATGCACCCTGTCGTTTGGGAGGCGCGCCGCGAGGTGCAGCGCAGCGCCGGCCGGTTGGGGCTTTACGCGCCAAACCTCTCCGAAGCGTACGGCGGGCGCGGTTTGACGCGCCTTGAGATGCACCACGTCGAGGAGTTCGTCTACCGGCACTCGGGCCTGGGCCTGGGGCTGGCGGCGCTCGCATGGACCGAAGGGCCGTACCCCTCCAGCGAGTACATGTCGCCCGCGCTGCGCGACCGCTATTTGAAGCCGTTGGTGCGCGGTGAGATGACCTTGGCGTTTGCCAACACCGAGCTGCGGGGCGGCAGTGATGTATTGGGCATGGAGACGCGCGCGCTGCGCGACGGCAACGACTGGGTCATCGATGGACGCAAGGGCTGGATCACCAACGCCCACTATTGCGACGTGGTGCAGGTGGTCTGCGTCACGAACCCCGGTGCGCGCACGCGGTCCCTTTCCATGTTCCTGGTTGACGCGAAGACGCCCGGCTTTCGCCACGGGGCGGACTTGCCAACGATGCTCGACGACGGCCTCACGGGCGAGATCGAATTCAATCAGGTGCGCGTGCCCGCCGAAAACATGATCGGCGAAGAGGGCGACGGCTTCGCACTGGCCATGATGTCCATCAATCAGCGGCGCGTCTGCCGCGGCGGCATGTGCGCGGGCTGGGGCGAATGGCTCATCGAGCGCGCGCTGCAGTACACGCAGGCACGCCAGTCGGCGGGCCGCGCGATCGCGACCTACCAGGCCGTGGAGCACATGGTGGCGCGCATGGACCTGGATGTGCACCAGATGCGCTGCACCTCGTTGGCCACGCAGGCGAAGCTGGACGAACTGGGGGCATTCGCGTCGCTGAAACCGCACCCGGATGTGCCGCGGCTGGTGAGCCTGCTCAAGGCCGGCCATGACGAGGCCTTCTACCGGGTCTGCGACAACGCCATCCAGGTGCGCGGCGCCGCCGGCCTGCGCCGTGACTCGCCGGAAGAAAAGCTGTTTCGCATCGCGCGCAACCTGCGCATCCCGGCCGGCACGGTGGAGATTCAGCTCAACGCGATCGCGCGTGGGCTGTACCGGTGATTCCCTTCGGTTGTGTCACCGGCCGGTTCCAGCCCGTTCACGGCCAGCACCTGTCGCTCTTCGCGATCGCGCTGCAGCGCTGCCAGCACTTGCTGGTGGCCATCACCAACCCTGACAGCAGCGCGTGCGAGGTCGAGCCCACCTCGATGCACCGGCATACGGCCGAGGCCAATCCCTTCAATTATTTCGAGCGCTGCCGGCTGATCGAAGCTGCGTTGCGCGAGCGCGGTTGGCGCGACCGCTGCACCCTCGTGCCGTTCGATCTGCGGCGACGCGACCTCTGGCCGCAATACGTCCCCCTCATGGCGCAGCAGTTCGTGCGCGCCTACAGCGATTGGGAGCGCGAGAAGGCGCGGCGCCTGCAGGAGGCCGGCTACGCGGTCGTGCTGATCGACGGCGACCCGCAAGCCAAGCAGTCGGCCAGCAATATTCGGGACAGTCTGCGGCGCGGCGACCTGCGTTGGCGCGAAATGGTGCCGGTCGCCACGCTGCCGCTGCTGGAGCAGCTACAACGCGAGCGCGCATGGAGACCCGCGTGACGCCGTTCCACTACGGCGAGGACCAGCCGCGCCTGAACGACGACCGGTTGCCCGTGCTGATGGTGCTGTTGGACGGTCTCGGCGACCGCCCCATCGCACAGCTGGAGCAGCGCACCCCCGCCGAGGCTGCGAACACGCCCGTGCTGGACCGTCTGACCGCACGTGGCGCCTGCGGCTGGCACGTGCCGCTGGGCTGGGGCCGTGCGCCGTCGTCGGAGCTCGCGCACTGGGCCCTGTTCGGGTACGGCGACTTGCCTTTTCCAGGGAGGGCGGTGCTGGAAGGATTGGGGGCCGGCCTCGAGATTCCCCACGGCGAAGCGACGAGCTTCGCTTCGCTGCGCACCTCGACGGTGGCCGGGGGCCAGGTGTGGATCAGCGGACGCACTGCCAAGGAAGACGCGTCGGATGCGAAGGCGCTGCTGGACGAACTTGCGTTGTGGTTGCGGGCCGAGGGAGTTCGACTCACGTCGTTGGGCCGGGGCGAGGCGTTGCTTCAATTCGACGGCTTCACTTGCGGTGCAGTGAGCGACTCGGACCCGTTCTTTGAACACCTGCACCCCTGGCTGCGCGTTCACGCGACCGAGCCGGCGGCACTCGAACTGGCGGCAACACTGAATCGACTGTTGCAGGAGGCGCGGCACCGCCTGATCAAGAGTGACGTCAACCGCCGCCGTCATGACCAGGGCCGGCCCGCTATCGACCTGCTGACCACCAAGTGGAGCGGCGAGCGCCGGCCGCTGCCATCGTTTCAGGAGCTTGCCGGCGTGCCGGGCGCGATGGTGACGGACTCGCGCCTGTACCGCGGAATCGCCACGCTCCTGGAGATGGCGCAGGAACACTTGCCGGTAGCTGCAGATGCAGGCGAGGACATAGGCGCGCGCATCGCCATCGCCGAGCGGTTCATCGCCGGTGGAGCCGCTTTCGTGCATGTACACACCAAGGCGACGGACGAGGCGGGTCACAGCAAGAATCCTCACGCCAAGGCGCGCGTGTTGGAGTCGATCGACCCGGCCCTTCGCAGGCTGGAAGCGCTGGCCGAGCGCTGCATTGTCTGCATCACGGGTGACCACGCTACGCCCTCGGTAGACGGCGTACTGCACACCGGCGACCCGACGCCGTTGCTGCTGGTGGGGCCGACAGTGCGCCCGGACGACGTGACCCGGTTCGGCGAGCGGCCGATGCAGCACGGCTGGTTCGGCGTGGTGCGCGCGAGCGAGCTGTTGCCTTTGCTGTTTTCGCATGCGAACCGGCCCATGTTCATGGGCCACCGTGCCGGTCCGCGGGCCACGCTTGCGCTGCCGGACGCTGTTGACCCGATGCCGGTCGACTAAGGCGCCCGCCGCGCCGATGGCTGTCGGGCAAAGACTGTGCAGCTGTCTTCGCGCACAATTCGGGCATGCACGCAGAGGCCGCACCCGCCCTCATCACCCGAAAGGGCCTATTCGAAAGCCGCACAGTTCGGATCGGCTACTTCGAAGCGCGACCAGTATCGGACTGCTGCGGTGAGGTTGAGCGGCAATGCCTGAATGCCGTCGTCTTGACACTTTCCGGGGTCTTCTCGAAGCACGAGAGCCCGCGACGACACGTTGTTGGTACGCCAAGTCAAGCGGTCTTCTTCGACCCCGGCCAGCCGTACCGTATAGGCTTTCCTGGCGCGATCGGAGACCGCGCACTCACTCTCCATTTCAATGAAGAGTGCGCTTCGGAACAGTTCGGCTTGCGTCGCGTCGTAGACCAACTTGCGTCGCACGGCTTGCTCGTCGCTGACGCAATGGCGCTCCGGAACACACTATGGACGCGGCTGCGATCGCAGGTCGACGATCCGCTGGAAATCGAAAGCATGGCGCTCGAGCTGTTGCGACTGTGTTTCGTCGCGCGGTGCAGCATTGACGTGCGTTGGAGAGCGTCGACCCTGCTGCGCCGGACGCGTGCTGTGGAACGGGTGAAGGAAGCCGTAGCGCTCGCGCCCGACCACAACTGGACGGTCGCGGAACTCGCCACCATTGCAAACCTTTCTGACTTTCACCTTTGCCGCGTCTTCCGCCACCTGGTGGGAACAGCAATCCATGACTACGTTCTGCGGGAACGCCTGGCGCACAGCCTCGAACGGCTTGTCGACAGCAACCTTGAACTCTCTGCGATCGCCCACGACTTCGGTTTTTCGAGTCACAGCCACTTCACTGCACGCTTCAAGAAGTTCTTCGGCTGTACGCCAGTCGACTTTCGCCGCAAGGCCAGTTCCCAACGAGTCACAGAATTGCGCAAGATCATGACAGCGCATCCAGCAGCGCGTACCTAGGATCGAGGCTCCGTTTGATAAACGCGAAGACTCGGAGACGTCATGGACATTGCAGCGTTCCACGCAAGCCGTCGGTATGCCGACGTACTGTCAGGGAGGATCGCCTATTTTGAACAGGGGAACGGCCCCGTCGCTCTGTTCGTGCACGGCGTGCCTCTCAACGGGTATCACTGGCGCGGAGTGATCGAGCGCGTCAAGGACCGCAGGCGTTGTATTGCGGTCGATCTCATGGGTCTCGGGTACACCGAAATCAGTCCTTTGCAGGATGTGTCGTTTACCGCGCAAGCCCAGATGCTGGCGCAAGTGCTCGATGCGCTTGGAATTGACGAAGTCGACCTTGTGGCGAATGACAGCGGTGGCGCGATCGCACAGATCTTTGCGGCGCACTACCCACAGCGCCTGTCATCGCTGGTCCTGACCAACTGCGATGTCCACGATGGGTGGCC
>JBKJTX010000354.1:0-2608 GCA_046590315.1 Ramlibacter sp.
GCCGCCACACCCTGCCAACACCATCGCTATCCATGATGCGATCGCACTTCTTCTGTCCATACGCTCTTTCCGTGGAGAAGAGAAATTGTGGCTCAAGTGCCGGAAAAAATGTGGCTGAGCAGTATGCCGAATGCCCCCAAAAAGCAATCGACTGGCATAGCTGCACGGCAATATCCGCTTTGCGACAAAAGACGACTTGGCACAGCGGCGGCCTCCGACGCAACGCGCTGAAGCGTCGCCAAACACTGCGTCTATGGACGAGCCACTTCACTACCAAGAGAGCCTCTTCTGGGACCGGGTGACGGACTGGCTGTTAGCCACGCCCGAAGCCGCGCTCGACAGCAAGACGATCGCGCCCGCTCACGACGATGGAGAAGAGCCGCCCGCGAAGCAATGAAGCGAGGGCTCAGGGCGCGAGGAGGCTGATCTTCCTGCGCAATGCCGAGAGCTTGGCCTCGCCTGCGCCGAGCGAGGCAAGCATAGCCAGCTGCTCATTGGCCTTGCGGGGCTCCCCTGTCTGCGCGTAGGCCAAAGCCAAATTCCGATGCACTTCAGCAAAACCGGCAGCGATGTCGCGCGCCTGTTCGAGTGCGTCGATGGCCCGCCGGGGTTCGCCATCCCGCAGGTGCTTGAGGCCCAGGCCGATCCAGTGATACGGATCGCGCGTGCGCAAAGTTTCCAGCAGCTGGGCATAGCGGGTCGCCTCCGCATGGCGTCCTTGTTCAACGAGCAACTGGTGCAGCGCGTGCAGTGGTACGTCTAGAGGATCGCCGAGCGCCACCGCCTGCCGCAGCAACTGCTCGGCCTCGCGCTCCAACCCGGCACTACGGTAGAGGACTGCCATGTTGCCGTAGGGCGCCGCATAGCCCGGCTCTGCCAGCATGGCGGCTTTGAAGTGTGCGTACGCGAGGGAGCGCCGACCCTGCATCAGGTGCTCGACCGCGACGTTGTTGTAAAAACGGGCGAGTATCCCGTCTTCGGTTAAGGCCTTGCCGAGCCGTCCCGTGGCGAACTCCGGTTCAAAATCGACCACCACGTCGCGCGTCCTGGCGTCTGCCAGCATGTTGCCGTTGGCCCGCAGGAAGATCACGTTGACGTGCTGGTTCACCACGTCGAGCCGGCCCCGCCGGTCGTAGAGGGCAGGCGCTCTCACCTCCTGCATTTGCACGTTCATTGAGAGCGCCCGTCCAACGGCATACGTGAGCACCGTGAGCGAAAGACAATCGCCCTGTTTGAGCCGCCAGGTTTCGGCTGCGACTGTCGAATTGCCGGCGACGTACCCGAAGCCCTTTCGGTCGGCACCAAAAATTAGGTCCAAGACCTGTTTCAAGCCCTGCGACGGCGTTTGTGATCGAAGCGAGGGCGGGGGCAACTTTTTGAGAAAGTCCGCATCCAGCCGGAACAGGTCGTCGCGGCTGACGGTAACCACCGCGGGGTCATACTCGAAAGTTCGATCAGCCCAAAAGGCTGCGGAGTTCAACGAGGGCGTCGGCAAGGGCGCGGCGCACCCGACCAGGCCAATCAGGCACGCGGCAACAACACCCATTCGCAGAAACATGGCACCTCACCAGTTCAGCCTTGTGAGCCACCACAATAGCAGCGTACAAAGCGAATGCGGTGACTTTTTTCAGCTCTCCATGAACCTGCCCTGGCTCGACCCCGGCGAACCCTTTCCCGAACCCTCGCAAGCCTGGGACGCCTCGCAGCCGGCCCCCGGCTTGCTGGCCGCCGGCGGCGCGCTGGACATCGAGAGCCTGCATCGGGCGTATTCAGCCGGGATATTTCCATGGTTCAGCGAAGGCCAACCCATCCTCTGGTGGAGCACAGACCCGCGCATGGTGCTGGTCCCGGCAGAGTTCAAGCTGCACCGGTCGCTGCGTAAGACGCTGGCTCGCTTCGTGGCCGACGAGCGATGCGAGGTGCGGATCGACAGCGCATTCTCTGAAGTGATTCGTGCATGCTCGGGGAGCGAGCGGCCCGGGCAGTCAGGCACATGGATCCTGCCCCCGATGGTGGGCGCTTACGAGGCATTCCACCGGGCAGGCTATGCGCACAGCGTTGAGACCTGGATCGATGGCCGGTTGGTCGGCGGTTTGTATTGCGTGGCGATCGGTCAAGCCGTGTTTGGCGAATCGATGTTCACCCGCGCGCCTGACGCATCCAAGGTGGCGCTGGCAGGACTTGCCGCCTTCTGCCAAGGTCATGGCGTTGCCCTGATCGACTGCCAACAGAACACCCAGCATCTGGCCTCGCTCGGTGCGCGCGAAATCACGCGGGCGGAATTTGTGGCGCAAGTCGCACTTAACGTGAAAAAACCCCCTCCGCCCTGGCGATTCGACCCCGTATACTGGAACGCACTCCTGCCGCCGTTGCCCCCCGCGTGACACACCTCAAGGACCTTCCGCTACAAACCCTGCAGTTCTACGCCACGGCGCCCTACCCGTGCAGCTACCTGCCGGGCAAGCAGGCCCGTTCGCAAGTGGCGACGCCCAGTCACCTGATTCACAACGACGCGTATTCGGATCTCGTGACCAGCGGCTTCCGGCGCAGCGGCATGTTCACCTACCGCCCCTATTGCGATGGCTGCCGCGCCTGCGTGCCGCTTCGG
>JBKJTX010000476.1:0-8366 GCA_046590315.1 Ramlibacter sp.
TGGCGGGCCAGGACCACCTTGCCGCCGGCATCGAGATCGACCATCCAGGCGTGCTGGCCCACCGGTTGCAGGGAATATTGCAGCCGCTCGCCGCCCGCTGGCAGCGCCACCACGCGCTGGGGCGGTCCCATGCGGGTGATCACGGCGCTACGCGGACTGCCGGGCGGGATGTCGTAACCTGCGAATGGGTTGCCGGCGCAGCCGGCAATCAAGATGGCAGTGCAAACCGCGAAGATCAGTTTACGCATAGGTGTCTTTCGCGGTGAGTTCAAGCGCGAACAGTGTCGCGCCGCGCCTTCAGCATCTTGGTCTTGATGCGGTTCCGCTTGAGCGGCGACAGATATTCGACGAATACCTTGCCCAAAAGGTGATCCATCTCGTGCTGTATGCAAATCGCCAACATGCCGTCGGCGTCGATCGTGCGCGAGCGGCCTTCTGCGTCGAGGGCCGTCACCTTGATTGCCACTGCGCGCTCGACACCGTCATAGATCCCTGGCACGGACAGGCACCCTTCGTCGGTCACCTGCTTCTCCGCGCTGGCCCAAGTGATTTCGGGATTGATCAGCACCAGCGGCTGGTCGCGGTCCGCCGACACGTCGATCACGATCAAGCGTTCATGCACATCGACCTGGGTCGCCGCCAAGCCGACGCCGTCGGCCGCGTACATCGTTTCGCGCATGTCTGCGATTAACGTTTTGATACGAGCGTCCACCGATGTCACCGGCTTGGCCACAGTGTGCAACTTGGGGTCGGGATACTGAAGAATGGTCAGAAGTGCCATGGTGTCGCTATTTTCGCCACTTTTGAGCTTCTTGACAGCAGCGCCAAGGCATAAACGTTGCCCGATCAAGGGCTTGAGCGCAGAATCGCCAGTACTTTGTCAAGACTTTCGACTGCTTGAGCTACAGGTGGTTGCAGCCGCAAATGCACAAACACAGCAAGACGATTCCCCGGTCCACCTCTGCAGCCTGCGCGCTTCTCGCCGCGCTTGCCGCGGGCCTCTCCGCCGCGCCGGCGCAAGCGCAGAACTTCCCGATTACGCCCGGCCAGCGCTCCACGGCGGCGCAAGTGGCGCAGGCGGGCGTGCCGCTTTCCGAACTCGCGCCCAATGCTCCCGACCAGTACACCGTCAAGCGCGGCGATACCCTATGGGGCATCTCCGGCCTCTTCTTGAAGAGCCCGTGGCGGTGGCCCGAACTGTGGGGCATGAATATGGAAGAGGTGCGCAACCCGCACCTCATCTATCCTGGCCAGCAATTGGTGCTGGAAAAGGTCGATGGCCGGGCACGCCTGCGCATGCGCCAGTCCGCCGACGGCAGCAACATCCCAACCGATACCGTGCGCGTTTCGCCGCGCACGCGGATCGAGCCGTTGTCCGACTCTTCGCTACCGACCCTGAAAACCCACCTGATCGAACCCTTTTTAGCTGAGCCGGTGATCATCGACGAAGCGGCCTTGCTACGGGCGCCCCGCATCGTGGCCGCCCCGGAGAACCGGGTGCTGATCACGCGCGGCGACCGGGCTTACGCACGCGGCCTTGCGGCCACTCCTTTGCAGCAGCAGGTGGCCGGCAAGTACGATGATTACCGGGTCTTCCGCAACGCCAGGCCGTTGAAAGACCCGGTCACCCAAGCCATCCTGGGCTATGAGGCGATGTACCTGGGCAAGGCCTCGCTGGTGCGCAGCGAAAGCATCCAGCCGGTGCTTGCCGCCAATGGCAAGTCGGAGAACACGGTCATTCCCGCGACCATCGATGTGGTCTCGGCAAAAGAGGAGATGCGCGTGGGCGACCGGTTGCTGCCCGAGCCGCCGCGCCAGTTCCTGAGCTATGTGCCGCACGCTCCTGCGAGCGCCATCGAAGGCGCCATTGTGTCCGTGTACGGCGATGCCGTGACCTATGCCGGACAGAACCAGGTCGTGGTGATCAACAAGGGCATCGCCGACGGCGTGGAGAGCGGCCATGTTCTGGCAATCCTCAAGGACGGAGAGCGCCGCCGAGACCGTTCGCAACCCGGGGAGACCACCGACATCAAGCTGCCCAATGAGCGCAACGGCCTCCTCATGGTGTTCCGTCCGTTTGACAAGCTGTCTTACGCGCTCATCCTCGAGATCAGCGACACCGTCAAGGTCGGCGATCGCGTCGCCAACCCGCGCTAAACGCGAGCGGTGATGGAGCGCGAGGAGCTGGGCGCGTGGCTGCGCCTCGCACTGACCCCCGGGGTAGGAAACGGCGCGGCCCGTCGCCTGCTGGCAGCGTTCGGTCTGCCGACCACCATCTATCAACAATCGGAACGCGCGCTGGCACATGTCGTGTCTGCCGCACAGGCGCAAGCATTGGCCAGCGAGCCAGACGGCCTCGCGGCGCAGATTGATGTGACCCAGCATTGGCTGGAGGCCAGCCAGGCCGACGGCGCGCGCCGAGTCATCACACTCGGGGACACGTCCTATCCGAAGGCCTTGCTCGCGATTGCCGACCCACCCTTGATGTTGTATCTGGAAGGCGACGTCGAGCGGCTCTGGCCCGACGCCATCGCTGTGGTCGGCAGCCGCAACCCCACGCCCCAGGGCCTGGTCAATGCGCGAGAATTCGCAGCATCGTTTGCCCGGGCGGGGCTCACCGTGGTGTCGGGGCTGGCACTTGGGGTGGACGGCGCGGCGCATGAAGGCGCATTGCAGGCAGCGCCTGCGGGGCAACTGGCGACAATCGCCGTGGTGGGCACGGGCTTGGACACGGTCTATCCGCGCCGTCACCTTGCGTTGTGGCAACGCATTGCGCAGGCGGGCCTGCTCGTGAGCGAATACCCGCTGGGCACGCCGCCGCTGAAGGAAAATTTCCCCAAGCGAAACCGTCTTATTTCTGGCCTCAGCCAAGGCACGCTGGTGGTGGAAGCGGCGCTGAAATCGGGCTCGCTGATCACGGCGGGCCAAGCCCTCGAGCAAGGCAGGGAAGTCTTCGCCATCCCCGGCTCCATCCATTCGACGCAGTCGCGCGGCTGTCATGCCCTGCTCAAACAGGGCGCCAAGCTGGTGGAGACGGCAGAGGATGTCCTGGAAGAACTGCCGTCATCACGCGGCTCATCTCGCCCGGGCAATGCGAGTACGCAATCGCAGCCAAGAGAGACTACCCTCCAGCCACAGGAAGACGACCTGCTTGTTGCAATGGGCTTCGATCCGGTCAGCCTCGACGCGCTGGTCGCGCGCACCGGCTCTGACGCGGCTTCGCTGCAAGCCCGGCTGATGACTTTGGAATTGCAGGGCGAGCTCGCGCGTTTGCCCGGTGGCCTGTTCCAGCGCATGGCTGCTGCCTGATCGCGTCTGAGGCGGTCCTGCAACACTTGGATGCGCGGAGCCGCCCGGGCGGCGGTTCTGGGCTATATTGAGGCATGTTTGAAGTGCTCGTTTTTGTCTACGAACACTACTGGCGCGGCGATGCGTGCCCCGAGCTGCAGCACCTCGGACGCAAGCTCAGTGCCCATGGGTTCGAGCCCGATGAGATTCACGACGCCCTGGTTTGGCTCGATGGCCTGAACCTTGCGGCTCAAAGCGCCTCCACCGCGCCACCCCCGATCGAAGACGCGACGCGGCACTTGCCCCAGCCGGCATCCGCATCGAGCATGCGCGTCTACTCTATCGCAGAGCAGGATCACCTGGGCGCCCAGTGCCTGGGCTTCGTCGCCTTCCTCGCGTCCTCGGGCGTGTTGGCTGCCCCCATGCGCGAGATCGTCATTGAGCGCGCGATGGCCGCGCCGGGTGACCCTGTGTCGCTCGACGACTTGAAGATCATTGTGCTGATGGTCTATTGGAGTTTCGGGCAGGAGCCCGATGCGCTCGTGCTCGACGAGCTGTGCGACCCGGCGGAAGGCCGGCTGGCGCACTAGAAGCTCGCGCACTCCGCCTGGCGCGGACACGCCTCTTACTGCAAAAGCCGTTCCGGATTTGCGTCCAGCTTGGCGAGCGCATCGCGCGTGGCGCGCACCGTGAGCGCCTCCTCTTCGGCCGGCAGCAACAGGCCTGCCTGAAGATAAGCTGCCAGGCGGCGCGCCTGGATCAGGTAGCTCCGGTCGCCCGACGCGGCGAACAGGTGCAGCTGCCGACGCTCGCTGCGCCACGCGTACTGCACCTGCGTGATCGCGCCGTTGTGATCCAGAGCAAACCAGTTGCCCAACTGGAGCTCGACCGCCCAGGCCAGCATGGCCGCATTCGGACGCGAGCCGCCGTCGGCAATCACCTGGATCGAGGAGGCATCGATGCCCAGCATCATCTCGATGCTCTCGGCGTCCAGCGGCAGATCCGTCGCCGGGTCATTGGCGACGAAGTCCTCCAGATTCGCGAGCCGTTTGGCCATGGCTTCAATTCGCTGTGGCGCGATGGCTTCGGTCTTGGACAGAAACGCGTCGGCCAGGGTGTCGCCGATGGCCTTGATGTGGACCTCCTGGGCCTTGCCCTGGATGTTCACCAAACTCATCCCGTGGCGCAACCGGTGCAGGAGCTTGGGCAAGTCCTGGATAACGCGGGCGCGTTCGTTGCGATTGGGCTTCGCGCTCGCCGCCCACACCAGTTCCGACGCGCAGGACTTCAGGGTCAGAGTTTCTTCGTGCTGCACCCCGTGCTTTACCGCGGCCACCGCGAGCACCTCGGCCCAAACCTTGAACAGGAACTCGCGGATCTCGTCGCGCACCGGCATGTCTGCCAGCATGCTGCGCATTTCGATCGTGTACTGAATGGCAAGCGTTTCCTTCTGTTCGACCTGCTGCGCCACGCTGACCAGCTTCTGCGTGTGGCCCTTCTCGGTCAGGAACTTTGAAAGGAATTTCTGGAATTCGTCATAGACCAGCTGGAAAACGCGGCGGCCGGTTTCGGGATACTGCTCGATGACCTGTACCACACGCTTGATTTCGACCTCAAGCGTCCCGCCGCTGACGGCTGCGGCATCGAAGCCCATCACGCAGGAACCCATACGGTCGATCAGCTGGCGCGCGGGATGCTCCAGCGTTCCGAAGAACTCCGGCTCGGCGAGGGCCACGCGCAGCACCGGCATCTGGAGGCGAGCGAACCAGACGCGGATGGCCGGGGGAATCCGGTCTTCCGACAGGATGCTCTGGAACATCAAGGCGACGATTTCGATCGTCGCCTTCTCGTTGGAACTGGTCGTCTTTTTCTTGAGCTCGCCGCTCCGCTGGCGCAGGTCGGCAGCGACCTCGTGCACCGCGGCAGCGTCATAGAGGACGGCCTCCTGGGTGCTGCCTTCGCCCTGCACCTCGGTGATCGCGTGTGCCCGGGTGATTTGCGGGCGGGCCAGCGCCTCCGCCAGGGCTGGCGAGGGTCGCGTCGCCGGCCCGCTGTCGTAGCCGGCGATGCGGTCGGTCAGCAGTCGCTTCAATTGCCCGATGACCCCCGAAGCGCGCATGCGCGCGCGCGCCAGCGGTGGACTGGACGTCATCAGACGGGTTTCGTCGGCGATGCCCGGGGACCGGCCATTGGCGTGGGTGTCGTGCCGGCCACCGTCGGCCCATTGCCCCTGCGGCCCGGACCCGGCCTGGGAGCTGCTGCCAGGCGCGCTGCGTGCGCCAGCGCTAGCCGAATTCGCCCCTTGCCCGCCCTGGCCGCCGCCACGGCCGCCGTCACCACCGTTGGACCCCCCACCGTATCCGATGTCGCCGCCTGGACCCCTGTCGGGACGCGAAGCGGCGCCGCCCAAGTCGCTGGGTGCCGATGTTGACGCACCGCCACCGGCGCGCCCCCCGGAACTGGGACCGCTGATGCCGCGCCGAACCCGGGCGCTGAGGTCGATCTCGCGCATGATTCCCTGGCTCACCAGCAATTGGTTGATCTTGACGTAGGCTGGCGGCACATGCTCGAGGATGTGAAGATGAATCACGTCCTGCACCAAGTTCCAGGCTTCGCGCGAGAGGCCGGAAGTGTCCCACTCCTCGACCAGCAACAGGCAGAGCGCTTCAGGTCGTAGGATGTCGGTCGAGGCTTGCACTTCCCCGCCTTCCAGGTGCTTCATCCGCACGTTCAGGTCGTTCAAATCCTGCGCCGCCTTCTCGGCAATCGCGAGCGCCAAGCGCGAGGACAGGATTTTTCGCTCCATCACTTCCTCACCCTGCAGCTCGAGATTCAGCCCTTGCAGTCGCACGAGCGCCGTGGCGGTGGGTGGCTGGATGGCTTTTTGCCAGGCCTTGGCAGCGGCCGGTAGCCAGCTGGCCCCCTTGCGATCGAAATCCATCATCGCGTCGCGACGCGCCTGCATCTCCCGGCCACCGGCGCCACCGGCTTGGACGAGTTCAGAGAGTTTGCTGCGGATGGCCTGCCCCATAGGAGCCAGGCAGGCCTGGGCATGCACCACGAACTGCTCCCGCGCCTTGCGCGCAATCCGCGCACCGGACTCTCGGGTGAGTGGGGGTGCCACCACGGTCGGTCTAAACGGTTGCGCCCGCGTTGGGGTCGTTCGGGTCCTCGTCCTTTTTGCCGCTGGACTTGACGAGGTCATCTCGCTTGATGCCGAGCCACATCGCGATGGCGGCGGCAACAAACACGGAGGAGTAAATGCCGAACAAGATGCCGATGGTCAGCGCCAGAGCGAAGTAATACAGCGTCGGGCCGCCAAAGAGCAGCATCGACAGCACCATGACCTGCGTGCAGCCGTGCGTGATGATGGTCCGGCTGATGGTGGAGGTGATCGCGTTGTCGATGATCTGCACGGTGTTCATCTTGCGATAGCGGCGGAAGTTCTCGCGGATCCGGTCGAAGATCACCACGGATTCGTTCACCGAATAGCCGAGCACCGCCAGCACGGCCGCCAGCACCGCCAGCGAGAACTCCCACTGGAAAAAAGCGAAGAACCCCAGGATGATGACGACATCGTGCAGGTTGGCGATGATGGCCGCAACGGCGAACTTCCACTCGAACCGGAAGGCCAAGTACAGCATGATGCCCACCACCACCATGGCGAGTGCTTTGAGGCCATCGGTGGCGAGTTCCTCGCCGACCTGCGGCCCGACGAATTCGGTGCGGCGCAAGCTGACCGTGGGATCGTCGGCCTTCAGCGCAGCCAGCACCTTCTCGCTCTGCTGGGCCCCGCTCACGTTCTTCTGGGCGGGCAGGCGGATCAGCACGTCGCGCGAGGTGCCGAAATTCTGCACCTGTACCTCGGTAAAGCCGAGACCAGACACGCTGCGACGGACCTTCTCGACGTCGGCCGCCTGCGAATAGCCAACCTCCATCACCGTGCCGCCGGTGAACTCGACGGAGAGGTGCAAGCCGCGCGTCGTCAAGAAAAACACCGCGGCGGCGAAGGTCAGGAAGGACACCACGTTGAAGACCAACGCGTTTTCCATGAACGGGATGTCCCGCCGGATCTTGAAGAACTCCATAGTGTCCCGTTACCTCATTCGGACTTGGTTATAGCGCCATCCGCGCCCGGCCGCCAGACCGTTCCGATGGAGACGGTCCTGAGCTTCTTCTTCCGGCCATACCAAAGATTGACCAGGCCACGCGAAAAGAATACCGCGGAAAACATCGAGGTCAGGATGCCTATGCAGTGAACCACCGCGAAGCCACGCACCGGACCCGAGCCGAAAGCCAGCAGCGCGACGCCCGCGATCAGGGTAGTGATGTTGGAGTCGAAAATGGTTCCCCAGGCGCGCTCATACCCGGCGTTGATGGCGGCCTGCGGCGAGGCGCCGTTGCGCAACTCCTCGCGCACCCGTTCGTTGATCAGCACGTTGGAGTCGATGGCCATGCCGAGGGCCAGCGCCATGGCTGCCATGCCCGGCAGCGTGAGGGTGGCCTGAAGCATGGACAGCACCGCGACCAGCAACAGCAGGTTCACGGCCAGCGCCAGGCCGGAGAACATTCCGAACAGCATGTAGTAGACGGCCATGAACACGCAGATGGCCGCAAAACCCCAAGCTACGCTGTGGAAGCCTTTGGTAATGTTTTCGGCGCCGAGCGTCGGGCCGATGGTGAATTCCTCGATGATTTCCATCGGCGCCGCCAGCGAGCCGGCGCGCAGCAGCAGCGCGACGTCGTTGGCTTCCACCGTCGTCATCCGGCCGGAAATCTGCACGCGGCCGCCGCCGATCTCGCTGCGGATCACCGGCGCAGTGACGACCTCGCCCTTGCCCTTTTCGAACAGCAGGATGGCCATTCGCTTGCCGACGCTCTCGCGCGTCACGTCCTTGAAGATGCGCGAGCCCTTGGCATCCAGCGTCAGGTGCACGGCGGCTTCCTGGGTCTGACTGTCGAAGCCGGGCTGTGCGTCGGTCAGGTTGTCGCCGGTGAGGATCACCTGCTTCTTGACGACCACGGGCTGGCCGCCGCGCTCCAGGTATTTCTCGGTACCGAAAGGGACGGGCCCGCCG
>JBKJTX010000054.1:0-7569 GCA_046590315.1 Ramlibacter sp.
GGCTTGAACGCCAGCAGACGCAGCAGCACCATCGTCAACGCCGCGTGTTCGTCGGGTGCCAGCCCCAGCTCGGCGCGGCCGTGCAAGCACATGCTGTAGAGCAATTGGGTCTCATCGGCAGGCAGCGCGGCAGCCAGGCGTGCGATCTCCGCAGTCTCCGGGTCGGGGTCGTCGGCGGCGCTGGGCACGGCTTGGATCACAGCCATTCGTTGCAGCACCGCAGACGTTTCTTCCAACGCTCCGGCCGCGCTCAAGCCATGCACTCGCAGGCTCTCGGAAATCTCGACCACGGTCTTGCCGTCCCCTTGCGCCAGCGCATCGATCAGCCGGAACACGTAGCTGCGGTCCACGCTGCCCAGCATCTGGCGCACACCGGCTTCTTCCACCTTGCCGCTGCCGAAGGCGATCGCCTGATCGGTAAGCGAAAGCGCGTCGCGCATGGAGCCGCGCGCTGCACGCGCCAGCAGCCGCAAGGCCTGCGCCTCCGCCGGCACGCCTTCGGCCTGGAGCACATGTACAAGATGCTCCTGCACCGTCTCGGGCGCCATCGGCCTCAGATTGAATTGCAGGCAACGCGACAGCACGGTGACGGGAACCTTCTGCGGGTCGGTGGTGGCCAACACGAACTTGAGGTACTCGGGCGGCTCTTCCAGGGTCTTCAGCATCGCGTTGAACGCGTGCCCGGTGAGCATGTGCACTTCGTCGATCATGAACACCTTGAAGCGGCCCTGCACCGGCTTGTACACAGCCTGCTCCAACAGCGCCTGCACTTCATCCACGCCCCGGTTGGAGGCGGCGTCCAGTTCCGTGTAGTCGACGAAGCGCCCGCTGTCGATATCGTTGCAGGCTTGGCACACGCCGCACGGCGTTGCCGTGATCCCGCCGTTGCCGTCGGGCCCCTGGCAGTTCAGTGCTTTGGCCAGAATGCGCGACACCGTCGTTTTGCCCACGCCCCGCGTGCCCGTAAACAAATAGGCATGGTGCAGTCGCTGCTGAGTCAGCGCATTGGAAAGCGCCTGCACCACGTGGCCTTGCCCCACCATCTCGGAGAAGTTCCGGGACCGGTATTTTCGGGCAAGCACAACGTAGGACATCGAGGCGGATTCTACGGTGTTGCCTCATGCGGCCGACGCGGCAAAGGGCCGTTGCGACCGCCTACAATAGACGCTGACGGGCCTCCCCGCATGGGGAAGCGGCCAACCGGGTCAGGTGGGGAACCAAGCAGCCCTAACTGTGGACTCAGTGCCGGGGGTAAGGCTCGTCTCTTCTTTTTCCACCGCCATGCTTTGCACCAGCTTCACAGTGCAAAGTGTCTGGACCAGTCCACCAATCCTGCTCCCGACCCGTTAAGGCGTAATAGGACGCGCGGCGATCTGGCATTCATTTTGCGCGGCCTGAAGTTATGTCCCTTTGTGGATGCGATCTCATCCAGTAACTGCGAGAAAGTCTTTTTATGACCATCCTGACTGCTTACAAGTCCTTTGACATGAACCAGGCCGTTGCCTGGACCGGTGTGGTGACCAACACCAGCTGGGACAACATCACGGTCGAAAACGGCGGTGGCCGCATCGCTTCGTACAACGGGTCTTTCGTTTATTCGTCGAACGACTTGATCGGGGGCACGCTGTCGAACTTTTCCGAGTACACCAACTACTCGCAGCTCTACACCGTGAGTGATTTCACTCTCAATGCGATGACGTTCAAAAGCTACCTGCAAGCGGGCAACCCGATCGGCCTGCTGGAATATGTCTCCAATGGATCAGACACGTTCTACGGCAGCAGCGGCGCAGACGTCCTATACAGCTTTGGTGGGGCCGACCAGCTCTTCGGCAACGCCGGTGCCGACGTGCTGTATGGCGGTGCAGGCGACGACGACCTGTACGGCGGTAGCGGCGACGATTACCTGGTCGGCGAAAGCGGCACGGACTGGGCCCTTTTTGATGGCTCGCGCGCCGCCTACACCATGCAAAGCCGTGTCGGCGGCTACACGGTATTTGATTCCTTCCAGTCCCGCGACGGCACGGACACGCTGGCCAGCGTGGAACGTGCGGTGTTCTCGGACATGAGTGTCAACCTCACCGTTGGCGCGGTCGCCAATTCGATCTCGGTGGCGCAGCTGGATTCGATCATCGAGCTGTACATCGCCTACCTCGACCGGGTTCCCGACGCGGACGGCATGGTGTTCTGGATCAACCAACTGAAGGCCGGACAGAGCCTGAATCAAATCGGCCAAGCGTTCTACAACTCCGCCCTGCAGTTCAGCAATCTCACCGGCTACTCGGCGGCCATGAGTAATTCCCAGTTTGTGACGCTGGTGTACAGCAACGTGTTGGGCCGCGACTCTCCCGATGCCGGTGGTCTTGCCTTCTGGACCAACGAGCTGTCAACCGGCCACTCCACCCGCGGCACGCTGGTGGCAAGCATCCTGGGCTCGGCACACTCATTCAAGGGCGACGCGACGTACGGCTGGGTCGCCGATCTCCTGGACAACAAGATCGAGGTCGGTTTGATCTTTGCGATCGAGCAAGGCCTGGTCTACAACACGGGAGAGGCCAGCATCGCTCACGGAATGGATATCGCAGCGGCGATCACGCCTTACTCGATCAGTGGCGCGCTGAGCCTGATCGGCGTCAACGACGGGTTCAGCCTTTACTGAACACGCGCACGTCTGAGGCACGCGGCTGACCGGAATGCCCGGTGGCGTCCGACAAACTGTTATCGCCTGTAGGTCTACAGTGGATTCACCGTCGGAGGTGAATCATGAATGCGCGAAGCGCACGCACTGTCGGAAGGTCGCAAGCCGGTCGCACCGGCCGCACGCAGTTTGCCGCCGTGGCGCTGGTATTGCTGGCCTCGGGGGCTGCGGCGGCTACGGCAGCCGACGATGAAGTCACGCCGACGATGGTTGCCCAAGCTGACCTGCGCAGCTTCGGCTATCGCAATCGACCCCAGTTCGAGGTCACGACATCTTCCCTTCCCCGCTTTGACAACGTAGACGGCGCAACGCACACGACGCGGATCGACATGACCCTGCTGCCGCCGCGCCGCAATGCAGTGGGCTTGTCAGTGGTCATCAGCAGCCCCGCCGGCTCCAGCCTTTCCGGCTTCGCCCCTGCCGCGACGGGCGCGCCCGCCGTGGATTTCGGGCTGCACTGGCGCTACACCCTGGACAGTAACTACCGCGTCGACATCAACGCGTGGCGCCGGATGCCCAGTGACGCGATCAGCCTGGTCCAAAGCCGCGAACCTTCATATGGTGCCCGCGTCGAGTTGCCCCTGAACGCAGTGACGAACAAGGGTCTGGTGGCGGAGCGGGGGTTTGTGGGGTTGCAGCTGGAAAGCGGCGCGCGCATCACCGTGAAGCGCAGCGGCGGAAAGCCCATGCTGTACTACCGCAACAAGTTTTAGGCCTTCTGTTCCAGAAACTGCAGCGCGCCGCGGCCGGCCACCCGACCACTCGCGAGGCACGCGGTCAATAGGTAGCCGCCGGTCGGTGCTTCCCAGTCAAGCATCTCGCCCGCACAAAACACACCGGGCAGCGCGCGCAGCATCAAGTCGGCATCCAGCGACTCGAGGGCGACGCCGCCTGCGGTGCTGATCGCTTCCGCCACCGGTCGCACTGCCGTAAGCTGGATCGGCAACGCCTTGATGGCAGCCGCGAGCTTGCCTGTGTCGTGCAACTCATCCTTAGAAAGCAACTCGTGCAACAACGCGAGCTTGATGCCGTCGAGCGAGAGCCGGCTTTTCAAATGGCTGGCAAGAGAGCGCGAGCCGCGAGGGTGGCTGACTTCGGCCAGCACTTGCGCGGGTGATCGTGCGGGAATGAGATCCAACTCGAAGGTGGCGGCGCCCTCTTCTCGGATCGCATCGCGCAGCGGCGCCGCGGCCGCATAGACCAAGCTGCCCTCGACGCCCGTGCCCGTGGCCACGAACTCGCCTTGTCGTTGGAAGTCGCGAAAGCGCAGCGCGACCGATTTGAAGGGATGGCCCGCGAATCTTGTCGAGAAGTAGTTGCTCCAGCCGCCACGCACGTCGAATCCGCAGTTGGCAGGCTGCAATGGCGCGATGCCAATCCCATGCGATTGCAGCAACGGCACCCACGCACCGTCAGAACCGAGCCGCGGCCAGCTCGCGCCGCCCAGGGCCAGTACCACCGCTTGAGCCCTCACGCGCTGCGGCCCCTGCGCCGTATCGAACTGCAACGCGCCGTCCGCCGCCCAACCGGTGAAACGATGGCGCATGTGGAAGCGGACGTTATGGGCGCGCAACCGATGCAGCCAGGCGCGCAGCAACGGCGCGGCCTTCATCTGCGCCGGGAAGACGCGCCCCGAACTGCCAGTGAAGGTCTCGATGCCCAGACCCTGCGCCCATTCACGCAATGCAGTGGGGCCAAATTCGGCGAGCCACGCTTCAACCCCGGAACGCCTTGCGCCGTAACGTGAAAGAAAGAGTTCAAGCGGTTCAGAGTGCGTGAGGTTCAGGCCACCCTTACCCGCAAGCAGGAATTTCCGGCCTGCGGAAGGCATGCCGTCATAGACGTCCACCGCGTGCCCCGACTGCGAAATCATATCGGCGGCCATCAGGCCCGCCGGCCCGGCCCCGATGATGGCTACTGTCATGGCACCACCACCAGTTTTCCCTGGCCGGTGAGAAACGCGGCTTGCACGGGGGCTCCGGGATAAGCGTTGGAGACCGCGCGGCGATAGAGGTGCATCTTGTCCACCAATGCGGCGTCGCGCTGTGGCTGAAAGGCGGATTTAAAATCCAGCACCCACCACTCCCTGCCGCCTCGCCGCACCAGACGGTCCAGCCGCAGCAACTCGCCTTCGTGCAGAAGCTCGACTTCATTGCCCTGCCAGTCCACCTCGCCGGCGTCCCAGGCCCAAGCGCCCTCTCCTTGCAAGATACGCTGCGCAGTGGCCTGCACCTCAAGCAACGCATTGGGCTCGAGCATGTACTCGCGCGCGACGCGTCGTAGCAGTGCTTCCGACCAGGCGGTATTCGGGACGTGTAGTTCGAGCAGGCGGTGGACCGCTTCCCCGAAGCGACTCTGGGTCGTCGAAATGCGCAATGCAGGCGGCTGCGCCACCGCGACAACGCCCGCAAATGGCACGGGCACGACCGGCAGCACGAACCGCACGACATCCGTATGGGCCTTCGCGTCCGGCGCGGGACTGACGACAAAGGTCTCTTCACAGTGCTCCTGCAGCCGCTCCCACCAACTCGCAGGCGCCGCCGCGTGCGGCTGCACGGACGATATGACCAGCTGGCGGCGGGCTCGCGTCATCGCAACATACAGGCCGTTGAGTTCCTCGCGTGTCCTCGCCGTGAGCTCGACCTCAAGCGCTTCGATGCTGCACGCCGGCGGCCGTGTTTCGCTTGCGAGGAAGGCGAAGCGCCACGGGGTCGGCGCTTCGCCCGGCCACTCGACGATCACGCCCATCGTCTCCGCTTTGGGTGGCGCAGCATCGCAGTCCAGGATGAGCACGACGGGCGCCTCCAATCCCTTCGCACCGTGGACGGTCAGGAGTTGCACCGCGCCGCGTGACGCTTTCGCGGGCACGTGAACGCCGCCCGCTTTCAAAGCTCGCACGAATCCATAGGGTGTCGCATAGCGCGCGGCATCGATCTGGAGCGCCGCGCCAAGGAGTGCCCGCAGCGTTGCCAGCACCCCATCGCGAAGTGGCGCGGGCGCAGAAGCGCCGAAACGCGCAAGAACATCGCCGTCGTGAAAGATCGCCTCCAGCGCATCGTGCGGCGGAAGCGTGTCGACCCATTCCTTCCAACGGCGCAGGGTTCCCGCCAAAGTCGGCGGAACGGGAGCGGGAAGGTTTTCACGCTGGATCAACTCGAACCAAGGCAGCGGCAGGCCTTCGACGGCTGCGCGCCGCGCGGCCAGCGCAAGCTCCACGAGCACCTCATCGCCAACGCCGAAAAGCGGCGATTTGAGCGCACGGGCCAGCGACAGATCGTGCGTGGGCGACACGAGCACGTCCAGCAGCGCGATCACGTCCTGCACTTCGGACGCTTCGCCCAGATCCACCTTTTCCGGCTGCTGCGCCGGAATGTGCAGCGATCGCAACTCATCTTCCATCACGCCCAAGCGGTCACGCCTTCGCGCCAGCACCATGAGATCGCCCGGCGGTACGCCCTGGGCCAGCTGGGCCGCAATCCAGATGGCGGCTTGCCGGCATTCCAGCGTGACCAGTTTCTCTTCCGGCAGCTCCCGCGGCAGCGTGAGGCTGTCGCGCCATGCCAGCGGTGCGTCGTGATCGCGGAAGGACACGTCAGGCTTTTGCTGGCGCTGAATTTGTGGAAGTCTCAGCGCGCGCCCGAATTCTTCCGACTCCGTGGTGTGCGTGCGGAAGCCTTCATAGAGGCACTCGTCCTGTGCCTGGCCCATCACCCGGTTGACGATGTCCATCAGCGCGGGCGCCATCCGATGCGTGTGGTCGCAACTGAGAACGTCGCCTTCAAGCCCATCGGTCACAAAGTTCTTTGCCGCATGGAACACTTGCGGCTCTGCCCGTCGGAAGCGGTAGATGCTTTGCTTGGGGTCACCGACAATGAACACGCCGGGGCGCGAACCGCCCGCTCCCGCATAGCCGGAAAGCCACGCGTACAGCGCCTGCCACTGCAGCGGGTTGGTGTCCTGGAATTCGTCGATGAGAAGGTGAGCGGTACGCGCGTCCAGTCGCTCTTGCACCCAACCGGAAAGAACCGGGTCAGAGAGCATGGCCATCGCCGCCCGCTCGACGTCGTTCATGTCAATCCAGCCGCGTTCGCGCTTCATTGCAGCAAACTCCACGATCAACAAGCGCGCCAGCCGGGCGATTCGCTGGTGGTGCAGCCACGCCTCGTGCTGCGCACGAGCGTGGCAAAGCGCCTGCAATTCGGGCTCGGCTCCCTGGGCAGCAGCAAACTTCGCCAGCTTGCTGTCCAGCCTGTCTTCCTTGACCACGAAGAAGGCCTTGCGAAGCAGCTCGAAGCGCAGTTGAAAATCCTCGGTCTCGAACGCCTCGATGACGCGCTGCGCCGCTTTCCGCGGCGTCAGGTTCTTCTCGGAACCGAGCGCGCGCGCTCGCGCCAGCCAGGTTCGGCGCGCGATGTCGCCATGCAAGATGAATTCGGGCTCGGGCAAGCCCGCAAACCGCGGGAACATGTCAGCGAAAGGCTTGACTGACGCTTCGACCACGCCGTGCAAGTCAGCCAACGCGAACTCGACACGTTTCGCCAATGCCGCGTGTAGCGCCTTTTCGGTGTTGAAGCGGCCCACCGTGGCGACGCAGGCCTCAAAGTCGCGCCTGATCTCCGGGAGCCGCGCCACCGCTGCATAGAAACGCCGCCAGACCAACGCGACCAGCTCCTTGTCGTCCTCCTTCAAATCAAAGTTCGCGGACATCTCGAGCGCTTCGAGGACGGCCAGCGGTGCGTTGCGCAGCAGCGCCGCGAACCAGCTGTGGAACGTGCGCACCTGAACCGGCCGTCCGCTGGAAAGCAGGCTCGCGTACAGCCCACGCAACGCGTCCCTTAGCGCTGGCGTCGGCTCCAGTCCCCGTTCGCGCAGCG
>JBKJTX010000136.1:0-6217 GCA_046590315.1 Ramlibacter sp.
GTAAGCGGCAGGAAGATAAGCAGTGAAGCACAGACAAGCGGGTTCGGTCATTGTGGGCATCATCATTGGCGTGGTGCTGGGCTTGGCCGCGGCCCTCGCGGTGGCGGTTTATGTGACCAAGGTGCCGGTGCCCTTTTTGAACAAGGGCCAAAGCCGCACCGCCGAACAGGACGCCGCCGAAGTCCGCAAGAACCGCGATTGGGACCCCAACGCGCCGCTGTACGGCAAGAACCCCGCCAGGCCCGCAGGGCCGGCCCCCGCCCTGGTTGCCCCCGCAGCGCCGGTTGCGACCGTGCCCGCGCCGCCTTTGACGCCCGACAAGGCGCCGCCGGCCGTCGCCGGCAAGAGGGGCGATCCCTTGGGCGACCTAGCCACGGCCCGGGCTGCGGCGGGCAGCACCGACCCGTTCTTCTATTTCGTTCAGGCGGGCGCATTCCGCAGTGCCGAAGACGCCGAAACGCAGCGCGCCAAGCTGTCCCTGATGGGCGTGGAGGGCAAAGTCACCGAGCGTGAGCAGGCCGGCCGGCAGGTGTTTCGCGTACGCGTGGGGCCATTCGACAAAAAAGAAGACGCCGACCGCCAGAAGGAAAAGCTGGAGTCCGGCGGTGTCGAAACGGCCCTGGTGCGGGTACAGCGCTGAGCCGGCGAAACGCTGCGCCGGAACCTTCCGGCCGAGCCGCCCTCAGAATGTCAGCAAGGAGTGAATCAAATGAAGCGACGTGATTTTTCAGCAAGCGCTGTAGGCGTTCTCGGGTGCGCGGCCGTCGGCGTGTCCGGGTTGGCTTTCGCGCAGGGCAAAAAGCCCGAGGACGGGCATGAGTACCTGACGCTCGGGCGGCAAGCCCCGGTCGACGCGCCGGCAGGCAAGGTCGAGGTGATCGAATTCTTCTGGTACAGCTGCCCGCATTGCAATGCCTTCGAGCCGCGCCTGCATGGCTGGATCGGCAAGCTCCCCGCCGACGTGATGATCAAGCGGGTGCCGGTGGCGTTTCGCGATGACTTCGTGCCGCAGCAACGCCTCTACTATGTGCTTGAGGCGCTGGGCAAGGTCGACGAGTTGCACGGCAAGGTGTTCCAGGCAATCCACAAAGAGCGGGTGCCGATGGATCGCGAAGAAAATATCGCCGAATGGGTAGCCAAGCAGGGTGTAGACAAAGAGAAGTTCAAGGACCTGTACAACTCATTCGCAGTCTCCGCGAAAGCGCGCCGCGCTTCGCAGCTGCAGGAGGCCTACCAGGTGCAGGGCGTGCCGGCATTGGGCATCGCGGGGCGTTACTACACCGATGGCAGCCTGGCGGGCAACATGGGGCGTGCGCTTGAGATCACGGACTATCTGGTCGCGGAAGCGCGCAAAACGAAGTAATCCGCCGTGGCGCCCGCAAACAAGAGCCCGCACTGCGGGCTTTTTGCATTTCGCTGGCTACAATGCAGAGCAAGATTCATGCCGTTATGAAAAATCCTTACGCGTTCCTCATTCTCCCGTTCGCCGCGCTGCTGTGGGGGACGCCCGCCGCTGCCGAAAAGGCGGACCGCAGCCGGCCCATGAACGTAGAGGCGGACGCGCTGCGGTACGACGATTTAAAACAGGTCAGCGTCTTTACCGGCAAGGTGGTCTTGACCAAGGGCACCATCCTGATTCGCGGTGCGCGGATCGAAGTTCGGCAGGACCCTGACGGTTATCAGTACGGCGTGGTGACGGCTGAGCCGGGCAAGCTGGCTTTCTACCGGCAAAAGCGCGAGGGCGTCGATGAGTTCATTGAAGGCGAGGGCGAGTCGATCGAATACGACGGCAAGGCCGACCGCGTGAAGTTCATCAAGCGCGCCGAGATGCGGCGCTTTCGCGGCGCCACCTTGAGTGACGAAATGGTGGGAAGCCTCATCACTTACGACAACACCACGGACGTGTTCACGGTAGACGGCGGCCCCGCAAGCCCCGCCGTGGGCGGCCGGGTGCGTGCTGTGCTCACACCGCGCGCCGGTGCGTCGGCGTCCCGCACCGCTGCCCCGCCGGCCCAGCCGCCGGCGACCCTCCGGCCGAGCGTGACCTTGGACGGGGGCAAAAAGTGACGGACGCGGTGGGGGCCGGGCGCGGCAACGCACCGGCCACGAGCAGCCGTTTGCAAGCGCGGCACCTGCAGAAGAGTTACGGCAGCCGCAAGGTCGTGAAGGACGTGTCGCTCGAAGTCGTCAAGGGCGAGGTCGTGGGACTGCTCGGGCCCAACGGCGCCGGTAAGACCACGTCGTTCTACATGATCGTCGGCTTGGTGCGCGCCGACGCGGGCGAAATTTCCATCGACGGGAGTTCGGTCGAGCACATGCCGATTCACCGGCGATCGCGCCTGGGCCTGTCGTACCTGCCCCAGGAAGCGTCGATCTTCCGCAAGCTGAACGTCGAGGAGAACGTGCGGGCCGTGCTGGAGTTACAGCGCGATGCGGACGGCGAACCGCTCTCTCGCGCCGAGATTGACAAGCGCCTGTCCACACTTTTGCAAGACCTGCGGGTTGATCATCTGCGTGCCTCACCGGCGCTTGCGCTCTCCGGTGGTGAGCGCCGGCGCGTCGAGATTGCGCGGGCACTGGCGACGCAGCCGCGATTCATTCTGCTGGATGAGCCGTTCGCCGGCATCGACCCGATCGCAGTGATCGAGATCCAGCGGATCATCGGCTTCCTCAAATCGCGCGGCATCGGCGTGCTCATCACAGACCACAACGTGCGTGAGACCCTCGGCATCTGCGACCACGCCTACATCATCAGCGATGGCAACGTGCTGGCGCAAGGCACTCCGTCCGAGATCGTGAACAACGCCGACGTGCGACGTGTCTATCTCGGTGAACACTTCCGAATGTAGGAAATGGCCCCCACGCTTGTCACTCCGTGTACTGCCGGCTCGCGCAACGTCCGTGCGCGCAGCTGTACAGTGGAGCGAGCCGACAACGGGCCTACGCTATGCACGTTCCGAGGCATTTCGCTGCGGCCCGTTCCCCCCGAGGGGGCCGCAGTCGCCTTGGGGCGGCCCGGCGGCGACCGGTGACCCCGCCGAGCCAGTAAGCTCCACGGATGAGCGACAACGACTTCGACTACGTAATCATCGGCGGCGGCACCGCCGGCTGCCTCGTGGCCAACCGGCTTTCGGCCGACCGGACCAACCGGGTGCTGCTGATTGAAGCCGGGCGGCGCGACGACTATCACTGGATCCACATCCCCGTCGGTTACCTGTATTGCATCGGCAATCCGCGCACTGACTGGCTCTACAGCACCGAGGCCGATGCCGGCCTGAACGGGCGCAAGCTGCGGTATCCGCGCGGCAAAGCGCTGGGCGGCTCGTCGAGCATCAACGGCATGATTTACATGCGCGGCCAGGCGCGCGACTACGACCACTGGGCGCAGCTCACTGGCGACGCCAACTGGACCTGGGACAACTGCCTGCCCTACTTCAAGAAGCACGAGGACTACTACAAGGGCGCCGACGCGGTCCACGGCGCCGGCGGCGAATGGCGCGTCGAGCGCCAGCGTGTACGGTGGGACATCCTCGACGCATTTGCAGAGGCCGCGCAGCAAGCCGGCATTCCGCACAGCGAGGATTTCAACCGCGGCGACAACGAAGGTGTGGGCTACTTCCAGGTCAATCAGAAAGACGGCTGGCGCTGGAACACAGCCAAGGCCTTCCTGCGCCCCACCTGCTATGGCCGGCCCAACTTCGAAATGTGGACCAGCGCCCACGTGACGCGCCTGGTCATCGAGCCGCAAGGTGACGGAGCCAAGCGCTGCACCGGCGTGCAGGTTTGGGCGGGAAACGAGTTGCTGACCGTCACCGCGACCAAAGAAGTCATCCTCTGCGCGGGCAGCATCGGTTCGCCGCAAATCCTGCAGCTTTCGGGCATTGGGCCGGGCGCCTTGTTGCAGCAATTGGGTATCCCGGTGGTGCACGACCTGCCCGGTGTCGGCGCCAATTTGCAGGACCACCTGCAGATTCGTGCGGTGTTCAAAGTCAATGGCGTTACCACCCTCAACACTCTGGCCAGCAGCTGGTGGGGCAAGGCCAAGATCGGGTTGGAGTACGCCTTCAAGCGCAGCGGCCCGATGAGCATGGCGCCTTCGCAACTGGGCGCCTTCACCCGCAGCTCGCCAGACCAGCCCTATCCCAACATCGAATACCACGTGCAGCCGCTCAGCCTGGACGCGTTCGGCGAGCCGTTGCACGACTTCAACGCCTTTACCGCCAGCGTTTGCAATCTCAATCCGACCAGCCGCGGCTTCGTGCGCATCGCAAGCCCGCGCTTCGAGGACGCGCCCCTGATTGCACCTAGTTACCTCAGCACCCCCGAGGACCGCCAGGTGGCGGCCGACTCCTTGCGGGTCACGCGGCGCATTGCTGCCCAACCGGCGTTGGCAAAGTACCAGCCGCAAGAATGGCGCCCGGGCACCCAGTATCAAACCGACGAAGAACTCGCCCGGTTGGCCGGCGACATCGCCACGACCATCTTCCATCCCGTCGGGACGACGAAGATGGGCCGTGATGACGATCCCATGGCGGTGCTGGATTCGCAGCTGCGGGTGCGAGGCATCGCCGGGCTGCGCGTGGTGGATGCCGGCGCGATGCCCACCATCACCAGCGGCAACACCAATTCGCCCACGCTCATGATGGCCGAGCGTGCTGCTGAATGGATCCGGCGGGCGGCGAAGTAGCGGATGCGCCTTCCGGCACTTAGGGCGGGATAATCCCGATGCACTGCCAGGGTGCGGAGGATAGAGTCCGTCCACTCGCAAGCGGGCGCACGGCTAAGGAAGGCACCGCGAGGGCGAGGGACCGAGGAGACATCCCCCGAACACTAAAAGATCATTCAGGCATCCAGCGAGATGCAGCTTACAAGGCGCCGCCTGAACCGCGGCGCCTTTTTCTTTTTGCGCCGCCCATAATCTGCACATGGACGACATCGTGCGCCAGGCCATCGCCAAGTGGCCCAACGTTCCGGACTGCTACGGCTGGCTCGGCCTGGATGCACGCGGCAATTGGTATATGCGCGACGACCGGGTGCAGGCCGCGGGGCCCTTCCCCCAGGTACGGGGTTCCCTACTGCGTCACGAGAAACTGGTTGACTTCATCCACCGCAACTACGAGTGCGACGATGCCGGTCAATGGTTCTTCCAGAACGGCCCGCAGCGCGTGTACATCGAACTGGAAGTCGCGCCTTGGGTCTGGCGCCTCGGGCCGGGCTACATCGTCACGGCGCATACCGGGCGGCCGGCGCAGCCGGAGGGCTCGTTCGTCGATGAGCACGGGCGCCTTTACTTAAAAACGGATCTGGGCTTCGGACTGGTACACACGTTGGATGTAGCCGACGCGGCCGACGCTATCGAGCAAGGCCTGTGGAAGCCCGAAGAAGCCGCTTTCGCCGCGCTGCCTCAGCGCTTCGGTTATGTGCTGAGCCCAGCCGCGCGCAAAGTCACAACCGCCAAGCCCTAAAAGTAAAAAGCCGGTCCAGGACCGGCTCTTCTGCTTGGGAAGCGCTTACTTGGCGGCGTTCACCATGTACTCGACTGTGGCGCGAATCTCAGCCTCGGACGCGCTGGAGCCCCCCTTGGGCGGCATTGCGCCCTTGCCCTGGATGACGCTCTGCACCAGGACGGGCAGGCCTTGCTTGATGCGCGGCGCCCAAGCGACCTTGTCGCCGAACTTCGGCGCATTGGCAACGCCGGCCGCGTGGCAGATGGCGCAGGCTTGCTTGTAGAGCGCTTCGCCTCCGCCGGTGGCGCCAGCCACTGCGGTTTGTGGCGCGGGCGCGGCTGGTGCGGCTGGCGCGGCAGCAGCAGCTGCTACCGGCGCTGCAGTTGCAGCCAGAGCGACGGTTTGCACGGTAGCGGAAGCCGGCGCTGCCGCAATCGCAGGCGGGGCGCCCGCGGGGCGCTGTGGCTCAGCAAACTTGGCACCCGCGGCATTCGCCATGTAGGCAACCCCCCGCGCAATCTCGACATCGTCGAAGTCGCCGCCAGCCTGGGCCGCCATGGCGCCCTTGCCCTTCAAAGCGGACTGGACCAATGCGTCGAAGCCCGAACGGATGCGCACGCCCCAGGCGGCCACATCGCCGAACTTGGGTGCGCCTGCGACGCCGGCTGTGTGGCAGGTGGCGCACTGCGCCTTGAACACTTCCTCGCCGCTCTTGAGCGGACGGTTGGCGTCGCGGATTTCCACGGCGCCGACCTTGCGGATGCGTGAGG
>JBKJTX010000263.1:0-2810 GCA_046590315.1 Ramlibacter sp.
CCACGCTGCTGGTGGCGACAGCCGGGTTTCGGGATGCGCTGCGGATCGCCTACCAGAACCGGCCACGTCTGTTCGACCGCAACATCGTTCTTCCCGAGCTGCTCTATGCGTCGGTGATCGAGGCGAAGGAGCGGGTCGGCGCGCGCGGCGAGGTGGTCCAGCCGCTTGACGAAGCCCACCTGCGCCAGGAACTGCACGCGGCCCACGCTCGCGGGCTGCGCAGCGTGGCGGTGGTGTTCATGCACGGCTACCGCTACAGCGAGCACGAGAAGGCCGCGCGCCGGATCGCGAGCGAGGTCGGATTCACCCAGATCAGCACCTCGCACGAAACCAGCCCGATGATGAAGTTCGTGAGCCGCGGCGACACGACGGTGGTGGATGCGTACCTCTCGCCGATCCTGCGCCGCTACGTGGAGCAGGTGGCCGGCGAAATGCCCGGCGTCAAGCTGTTCTTCATGCAGTCGTCCGGTGGCCTCACCGACGCCCATGCGTTCCAGGGCAAGGACGCGATCCTGTCCGGGCCCGCGGGCGGCATCGTAGGTATGGCGCGCACGGCGAAACTGGGAGGACACGCCAAGGTAATTGGCTTCGACATGGGCGGCACGTCGACCGACGTGTCGCACTTCGCGGGTGAGTTCGAGCGCGAATTCGAAACGCAGGTGGCCGGCGTGCGCATGCGCGCGCCGATGATGAGCATCCATACCGTTGCCGCGGGTGGCGGTTCCATCCTCGAGTTCGACGGATCGCGCTTTCGCGTCGGCCCCCAGAGCGCGGGCGCGAACCCGGGCCCGGCGAGCTACCGCCGCGGCGGTCCGCTGGCGGTGACCGGCGCGAACGTGATGGTCGGCAAGATCCAGCCGCGCTACTTTCCGAGAGTGTTTGGCCCTCTTGCCAACGAAGCATTGAGCTTCGAGGCCGTGGAAGCGAAGTTCAAGGAGTTGGCGGAAAAATCGGGTCGAAGCGCCGAAGTCGTTGCCGAGGGCTTCATCAACATCGCGGTGCAGCAGATGGCCAACGCAATCAAGAAGATTTCCGTGGCGCGCGGCTACGACGTCACACGCTACACGTTGCAGTGCTTCGGCGGCGCCGGCGGGCAGCATGCTTGTCTGGTGGCCGACGCATTGGGCATGACCCGCGTCTTCGTCCACCCGCTGGCCGGCGTGCTGTCGGCGTACGGCATGGGGTTGGCCGACCAGAATGTGATCCGCGAGGAGGCGATCGAGTTGCCGCTGACAAAAGCGTCGCTGCCGTTGGTGGCCGAGCGCCTGCATGCTCTGGCCTCGGCTGCGCAGACCGAGCTCGAGAAGCAACAAGCCGGCAGTGGCGGCGTCAAGGTTCATCATCGCGTCCACGTGCGTTATGAAGGCAGCGATTCCGCCCTGGTGGTTCCATTTGGTGAGCTGACCGCAGTCATTTCCAGCTTTGAAGCCGCCTACCGGCAGCGCTTCGCCTTTTTGATGCAGGGCAAGGCCATGATGGTCGAGGCGGTGTCGGTCGAAGCGGTGGTGGCGGGCGACGCCCCAACCGAGCCGCGGCACGAGGTTCACGCGGTGCGCGAGGTCCCGCGACGTGAAACTGTGCGCATGTACTGCAGTGGGCAATGGCACGAAGCCGCGCTGGTGGTGCGTGAAGACCTGCGTGCAGGCGACGTCATTCCTGGCCCGGCGATCATTGCCGAACAAAACGCGACCACTGTGGTGGAGCCCGGTTGGGAAGCGCAGCTCACCGCGCTGGACCACGTCGTCTTGGACCGGCGGGTGGCGCGAACCACGCGTTACGCTGCGGGTACGCGCGTCGACCCCGTGTTGCTGGAGGTGTTCAACAACCTCTTCATGAACATCGCCGAGCAGATGGGCCTGCAATTGCAGAACACGGCCTACTCCGTCAACATCAAGGAGCGTCTGGACTTTTCCTGTGCTCTGTTCGATGCAGAAGGCAATCTCATTGCCAACGCGCCGCATATGCCAGTGCACCTGGGCTCGATGGGCGAGAGCATCAAGACGGTGATCCGCGAGAACTCGGGCCGCATGTCGCCGGGCGACGTCTATGTGCTGAACGACCCCTACCACGGCGGTACGCATTTGCCCGATGTCACGGTGATTACACCGGTGTATTTGGGCGGAACGCACGCCGACAAGCCCTTGTTCTACGTGGGTTCACGCGGCCATCACGCGGACATCGGCGGCATCACGCCGGGTTCGATGCCGCCGTTCTCGACCCTGATCGAGGAAGAGGGCGTGCAGATCAACAATGTGAAATTGGTGGACCGCGGCGTTTTGCGGGAAGCGGAGATGCTGGCACTGCTGAGGAGTGGAACCTACCCGAGTCGCAATCCGGAGCAAAACATGGCCGATCTGAAAGCGCAGATCGCAGCCAACGAGAAAGGCGTTCAGGAGCTGCGAAAAATGGTCGAGCAGTTCGGGCTCGAGGTGGTGCAAGCGTACATGCGCCATGTACAGGACAACGCCGAAGAATCGGTGCGCCGCGTGATCACCCGCCTGAAGGACGGCCAGTTCACATTGCCCCTGGACAACGGTGCGCAGATCAAAGTGGCGATCCGGGTCGATGTCAGTGAGCGCAGCGCCGAGATCGACTTCACGGGCACCTCTCAGCAGCAAGTCAATAACTTCAATGCGCCGACGGCGGTGTGTATGGCCGCCGTGCTCTATGTGTTCCGCACGCTGGTCGACGATGACATCCCATTGAACGCGGGCTGCCTGAAGCCGTTGAAGGTGATCATCCCGCCCGGCTCCATGCTCAACCCCAACCCGCCGGCATCGGTGGTCGCGGGCAACGTGGAAACGTCGTCC
>JBKJTX010000010.1:0-7615 GCA_046590315.1 Ramlibacter sp.
AAAGGCCTCGCGGCCGAGAGGCGCTATTGCGCCATCGAATGAATTGACGCAGCTATCACTGCTGCTTTGCGCCGCAATCGGGTTCATGCGTCAATTAGAGCAGCCACGCCAGTGCGCGTCCAGCAACATGCCATCGCCGCAACGAGCGCGCCGCGCTTGTAATATATGTCCATGAGCTATTCCCGGATCGCCGATCACTGCAACATGGTATTGGACGATCGCCGCAATCAGGCTTACGACAGGGCATTGCGCGACTCTTTGAAGGCTGGCTCCGTTGTGCTCGATCTTGGCGCGGGGTTGGGAATTCACGGCTTGCTCGCCGCAGCTGCAGGCGCAGCCAAGGTGTATCTCGTCGAGCCCCAGCCGGTGGCGCAACTTGCCGCGGCCGCCGCGCGTGCAAACGGCTTTGGCGATCGGGTGGTGGTCGTGCAGCAGCGGATCGAAGACACGCAACTCCCGGAGCAGGTCGACGCGATTGTCTCCGTCTTCACCGGCAATCTTCTTTTTAGTGAAGACCTCCTGCCCTCCCTGTTCACGGCGAGAGACCGGTATCTCAAGCCGGGTGGCATCCTGGTGCCGGATTTCGCGCAGCTTGCGTTGGCGCCGGTCTCGGCGCCGCGCCTGCATCGCCAGCACGTCGCGCGCTGGTCGGAGCCGGTCATGGGGCTCAATTACGCGATGGTCCGCTCCATTGCCGCCAACGAGATCGTTGGCATCAGGCGAGAAGAGTTGCACGACGCGCAGCTCCTAGGTGCGGAGGTGGCTGCGGCGGAGGTCGACCTCATGCGCGCCCAGACTGCGGATTGTGCTGGCAAGGCGGTCTGCGCTGTTCACACTTCGGGACTCTGCCATGGGCTGGTCGGATCCATTCGCATCCGTCTCGCGGGTCAATGGTTAAGTACGGGGCCCGGTGCGCCGGATGTTCATTGGGTTCCGATGTACCTGCCGGTCGACCCTCCGCTCGCTTTGCAAGCCGGCGAAGACCTGACGATATCGATCGTTCGGCCGTCGTTGGGGGATTGGGCCTGGACGCTGAATGCGAAAGCGGGTGAGCGCCGTCACTCGACCTTCCTGGCCGGCGTCGAAGGGCCGTCCGATTGGCGCCGCGCCGCCCCCGGCGGCGCCCCGGGGCTGGGGCCGAGGGGTCGTCGTGCCCGCTTGATCCTCGATGGATTGGCACGTGGCGCCACCATTGCGCTGATTGCCGAGGAGCTCGGCAAGACCGAAGCGCTTTCAAAAGCCGAGGCCTTGCGCGAAGTTCAGGCCATGGCGCTGCGTTATGGCGGCAATCCTTGAGCTGCATTGCCGGGCGGTTGCATCAAGGGCTGGGGACGCAGGACCCAGAGGGCCTCGCTCGTATGCTGTCGGCCGTCGCACAACGGGCGCCGGACGGAACCTCGTTTGCACGTACCGGACCGGTCGAACTCGGGCAAGCGTTTCTGAAAACCGGCACGTCGGCCGCCGAGGCCGTGAACCGTTTGACACTCGACGGTCAGGTTTGGTTGGTCGCGGACGCCCGGATCGACGGCCGGCGCGAGCTGATCGAAAAACTTCGGCGACGTGGCTGCACGGTTCAGGAATCCGCACCGCACGCAGAGCTCATACTGCATGCGTACGAAGCATTCGGCGATGGCTTTCTCGATCACCTCCTTGGCGACTTCGCGTTTTCACTGTGGGACGACCGTCGACAGCGATTGATTTGCGCTCGGGATCGGCTTGGCGTGCGCCCGTTCTATTTCGCCGAGATGCCCGACGAGTTCGCGTTTGCCAGTGACATTCACGCGCTGCTGGCGCTCGGGCACATTCCACAAGAACTCGACGAAGTGGCCATTGCCGACTTCTTGCTGATTGGGACCTGCCTGGACGCCGATCGGACGATCTACCGGAGTGTTCGCGCCCTGCCTCCCGCGACACGGCTGGACGTCGTCGAGGGAAAAATTCTTGAATCGAAATATTGGCAACCTTCGTGGACCCAAGAGATTCGGTTCAAGTCCATTGGCGATTATGCGGAGCGCTTTAACGAGTTGTTCGAGCAAGCCGTCAACGACCGGTTCCCCGAGGGCCCCTTCGCGGTGTCACTATCCGGCGGCATGGATTCCACCGCCATCGCCGCAGTGGCCGCGCGGCACTCGAGCTCGGCTATCAGCGCATACCATGTGTCGGCCCGGAGCATCGAGCCCACGGATGACGAAGAGCGATACGCCGAACTGGTCGCAAAGCATCTTGGATTGCGATTCGTCTCGCAAGACCTGGGCAACTACCTGTTGTTCGCCCGCAGGGAGGAACGGGCAATGCAAACGGCCTTTCCGTCGCCGGCACCCCATCTTTCGGCGCACCGCGACGTGCTGTTCGACATGGAGCGCCACTCCGAACGCGTACTTTTCAACGGCTATCAGGGCGACGCTGTGTTTTTGCCCTCTCCACACTACCACTCGGACCTGCTTCGGTCTGGGCGTTGGATAAAGTTTTCACGCGAAGCCCTGCGCCATGTCGTTGCCGCTCGCTCTGCGCGAGGGATGGCCTTGCGAACCGCTTGGCGACGTTCAATTGCACCCCCAGCCTGGAAGCCACCGATGCCGGATTGGATAGAGGCAGGGATGGCCGCACGCGTGCATCTGGAAAGTCGATGGGAACGGTGGTGGGGCGACCATCAGGGGGCGACCGACACTGCCAGCCAACTCCAACTTTCGGTGGCTCACCGCCACTTCGAGTTGGCGGAAGCCTTGCCCTCCCCGGTCGTGATGCGTTACCCGTTCCTGGACACCCGGCTCATAGAATTCGTTACGGCCTTGCCCAACTTCATGCGCGCGAATAAGCTCGTGTTGCGCGAAGCGATGCGCGGCAAGCTGCCGGAAGCTGTGCGGACCCGGCCAAAGATTGCGGCTGCGGGAGATGTCCTGCGCAAGTTGGTAACAAATGGTAAAATTGATTTGAGTGATAGAGAATACGTGTCTCCGTTCCTCAATGAAGCAGCCTACTGCGAGGCCTGGAAGGAATATTGCAAGGGCAAAGGACAAGATTCGACTTGGGCAAGTTGGCTCATCGTCCAGCCCATAGCCTTGGAGAAGTGGTTGAAACAAATGCAGGAGTGCAAGCAATGACTATTCTGAAAACCGACTCGAGCGCCAAGGCGCCCTCGGCTCTTGAAAAGCGGCCCTACGCCCCACCCGTACTCACCCTGTTCGGCCATGTCGCCGCCCTAACCCAAGGCGGCAACTGCTCAGCGGCCTCCGATGGCAATAACGCGAACTGTCTGGCCGGGGGCTCACTCTCCATGGGCGGCATGGCTTCCGACCGCCGGCTGAAGCAGTCCATCGTGCGCATCGGGGATCATCCTCTGGGCTTTGGCCTTTACCTGTTTGAGTACAAGCCTGCTTACCGTTCGACATGCGGCGAGGGAAGGCACTTCGGCGTGATGGCCGATGAGGTCGAACCGATCGTGCCCCACGCCGTGCATACGGGGGCGGCCGGCTTCAAGTCGGTGGACTATCGAGCCCTCGGCATCCGCACGGTCCTGCACTGACCGCGATGCATTCTGGCTTGGCCCGTTGGAGACGACAGTCCCCGGTGGCGCGGCGGGCCTACCTGCTGGCAACGGTTTTGTTGCCAACCTTCTTATTGGTCCCACGGGTGTTCGGCCTTCAGCAACGCGGGGCGAATCCGGTGCGCGACCCCAAAGCGCCCCCTTCCTTGTCTCCCGAGGACATTCGCGACGTTGTGCAGGCCGTCCATGCCGCTGCCCGGCACAGTCCTTTTCCATCCACTTGCCTCGTCCGCTCACTGGTGTTGCAGTGGTTGTTGCGCCGGCGTGGCATGGGGACCGAGTTGCGCATTGGCGTGCGGCTTGATGGTGGCCGGCTGGCGGCGCATGCCTGGCTTGAACGCGAGGGCACTGTCATCAGTGATCGTCCTGAGGCGATTGGCGGGTTTGTTCCTTTTGGCCGATCGCTTTGAGGCGTGGCGGCGATTCATGATGTTGCCGAGCCCGCCGTGATGGCGGCGCTTCCTGTGCTGGCCTTCAAGGGCGAACGCCAGCAAGAACCAATGGGAGTTGCGGCGTTTCACCGCTGGATTTTTCCCGGCGGCACGCCCTGGATAGACGCCTATCGCCTGGGTGATGCGTACTTGCTGCGCTTTCACGAGCTGGGCGACTTCGAGGTGTCGGCTGATGGCAAACGGGCCGCTGTCTGGGCGGCGCCCTCGGTCACGCTCCCAACCATTGATCATCTCTTCCAGAATCAGGTGTTGCCTCTGGCACTCAGCAGGCAGGGGCGCCTGGTCTTGCATGGCAGCGCGGTGCAGGCGGGAGCAGGATGTGTCGCATTTCTCGGGGCTTCAGGCCGAGGCAAGTCGACGCTGGCGGCCAGCTTCGCAACGTGTGGGTGCCCGTTCCTTACCGACGACGGTTTGCAACTCGCCTGGATCAAAGGGGACTTGTACGCACTTCCCAGCCATGCCTCGATCCGGCTCTGGGAAGACAGCCAAAATGCGCTGCTGGATCCCGGCGAGAAGCTGGCACCAGCCGTGCAATACACGGGCAAGTCCCGCGTGCTTGCCAGCCCCGGAATTCCCCACTGCGGCGAACCGAGACGCATATTGCGCATCTTCCTGCTGGGCCCCGGCGCTGCCTCGACATTGACGATCAAGCCGGTGCGTCCCACAGCGGCAACGCTCGAACTCGTGCGACATTCCTTTCTGCTTGAAATTGGCGAACAAGAAATGCTCTCGTCGCATTTTGAAGAGATTTCGCGCATCGCCAATCTCGACCTCCTTTACCATCTCGACTACCCGCGCGAGTTCCAGGCGCTTCCTGAAGTCAGGCAAGCCATTCTTCAACACCTCGATTTGCTCCGATGAACGTGCCCAGCGTCGTTACCGTCCCGACCGAAGTCATGGCCCGACAAGTCGGCGATGAAACCGTCATCCTCGACCTCGCCAGCGGCAACTACTATGGCTTGGACGCCGTGGGTGCACGCATCTGGCATCTGCTCGGTGAAGGAAAGACACTCGCGCAAGTGTGTGACTGCCTGGTGCAGGAATACGACGCCCCCCGCGCCACGCTCGAAGCGGATACACAGCGGCTGATCGGCGAACTGGCTGCAAAAGGGCTGCTGAAGCTCGACTGACCGTCGTCGGCCGCCAAATCGGATCGCGATCTCGGCAATACGTCACGCTGGCGAGAAATACCTGCCAACCTGCGGACGTGCAAAGGGTTGCCGCCCCCACCTACATGTAATAAAGTGTTGCAAAGGTTGCAACAAAGGACATTCATGTTGGTTCCAGTGGGTAGAAGCAAAGTGGGTAAAAAGGCAGCCGCCCAAGCGGCGGCTGCCTTGGCACCCCAAATCGGCGCTGACACCGCCTGCTGTGCGACTGTTACAAATTCCGCTGCGGCGGTACTGAGCTAGCCATGGAACCCACCGTCCTGGCCATCCTCGCTAGCGCCTTCGCGTCGTTTGTATTGGCCGAAGTGCTGGTATTCACCGCGGGCCAGCACGGCCGCTTCTCCATGGACCGCCCTGGTGCGATCCAGAAATTCCATTCTCGCCCGACCCCGCGCATTGGCGGCATCGGCATCTACCTGGCCCTCCTGGTCGCTTTCGGACTGATGCCCGATCCCGACGCTCGTCGAATCCTGGGCACCATCCTGGTCGCCGGTATTCCAGCGCTCATGATGGGGCTGCTCGAAGACGTTACGAAGAACATCAGCGTCACGCTGCGGCTGGCCGCAACCATGGTGAGCGGCGTGCTGGCCTGCTGGGTGAGTGGGGTATCGATTACTCACCTGAACGTGCCGCTCCTGGACACATTGCTGGGATTCGCACCCGTTGCGTTGCTGTTTACGGCGTTCGCCATCGGCGGCGTGGCCAATGCGTTCAACATCATCGACGGTTTCAACGGCCTGGCGAGCGGGACGGCCACCTTGTGCCTGCTGGCCTTCGCCTGCATCGCGGCGATCGTCGGCGATACACCGCTGGTGTTCGCGTGCATCATTGTGGCGGCAGCGGTCGCCGGCTTCTGGCTGGTGAACTTCCCCTGGGGACGCTTATTCCTTGGTGACGGCGGCGCGTACTTTGCGGGCTTCGCGCTGGCTTGGATCGCCGTATTGCTTCCGATGCGCAACGCCAGCGTTTCGCCTTGGGCCAGCTTACTGGTGTGCGCCTATCCCATCATCGAAGTGATTTATTCCATCATTCGGCGTCTGTGCGTTCACCAGTCGGCGGGCGATCCGGACCGGCGCCATCTTCATAGCCTCGTAGCAACACACATCGTGCTGCCGCGTCTGGTCAAGCTGCATCCAACCTTGCAGAACTCTGCCGTGTCCGTCATCATGTGGTTCTGCGCGGCAGTTCCGGCAGCAGCCGCGATTGCGCTTCATCATCAAACAAGTTTGCTCGTGATATGCACCTCGGCGTGCGTGGTGGCCTACCACTTTATTTACCGGCAGATCGCTCGAACATGACGGCTCAGCCCAAAATCTTCATCGCTGGCCACCGCGGCATGGTGGGTAGCGCCATCGGGCGCGCGCTGCGGGCGCAGGGCCACACCAACCTGGTTGTGCGCACGCGCACCGAGATGGATCTGAGCGACCAGCGCTCGGTCAATGAATTCTTTGCTCGCGAGCGGCCGGATCAGGTCTATCTCGCGGCGGCGCGCGTTGGTGGCATCCACGCCAACAGTACCTACCCGGCCGAATTCATCTACAGCAACCTGATGGTCCAGGCCAACGTCATCCACGCCGCGTACACGCACGGCGTGCGCAAGCTGCTGTTTCTCGGCTCAAGCTGCATCTATCCGAGGCTGGCGCCGCAGCCGATGAGCGAGGAAGCATTGCTGACGGGCCCGCTGGAACCGACCAATGAGCCTTATGCGGTCGCCAAGATCGCCGGCATCAAGATGTGCGAGAGCTACAACCGGCAATACGGCACCGACTATCGCAGCGTCATGCCGACCAATCTCTACGGACCGGGCGACAACTACCACCCCGAAAACAGCCACGTTGTGCCGGCCATGCTGCGCCGTTTCCACGAAGCCAAGCTGGCCGACACGCCCAGTGTTGCCGTGTGGGGCACCGGGAACCCGCGCCGCGAATTCCTGTTCGTCGACGACATGGCGGCTGCGTGCCTGCATGTGATGAACATGGATGTCGCCACTTGGTCGGCCCACACCGACCCGACGCAGGGCCTCCTCAACGTCGGCTACGGCCGGGACGTGAGCATCGCCGAGCTGGCGCAGGCCGTTGCCGATGCAGTGGGCTATGAAGGCGCCATCACGTTCGACAACACCCGCCCCGACGGCGCACCTCGAAAACTGATTGATAGCTCACGGCTGCAGAAGCTCGGTTGGAGCCCCAAAGTCGCCCTCAACCAGGGGCTGGCCCTGGCCTACGCCGACTTCGCGGAGCGTGCGGGCGTCGTCGTCGCCGCCTGACCACCAAGGCGCCAGGAGGGCCTCTCCCAGCGAACGAAATGCGCGTTTACAACCCCAACAAAAGAATCCTCGTCACGGGCGGCGCCGGTTTTCTAGGTTCGCATCTGATCGATCGGCTGCTGGCCGACGGGCACGAGGTCGTCTGCGCCGACAACCTATTCACCGGCAGCAAGCGCAACATCGC
>JBKJTX010000065.1:0-4269 GCA_046590315.1 Ramlibacter sp.
CCCAGGAGGCGAGGATCGAGAGCAGGAACGACGGCTCCTCGCGCTTGAGGACGTCGAACTTGACGCCGTTGTTGATCAGGTCGCCAACGAGCCCCTTGTCGAGGTAGGTCGCGGTAGTGCGTATCTTGCGGTCGTCAGTGGTGATGGCAACGATTTCGGTGGCGCCGCCCTGGCCTTCCTGAATGATCGCGTTCTTGATGCGCTTGCCCCGCACTTCCTCCAGGAAATCGGAGTAGCCCAGCATTGACGCGCCGGCCGCGCCGCGCGTGTCGAATTGCTTGAATACGGTGAAAAGAACGAGGGCTATCACAAGCCACACCGCAATTTTTGAAAACCACTGATTGTTCAACGCGTGTCTCCGGGAAAGAGTACTACCTAGTTGCCGCCCATTCTAGGCGTTTCAAGGCATGGAATGATGTATTTTCGCTACGGCCGCGGTTGGGGGGAAACACCCGCGCCGACCTTCTTGAGTCCGATCCCCACCAGGAAAGTTTCTGACGACTTGTCCCGTGAGGCCTTGGGTTTAAGAGGCTTCACGGTCCGGAAAGTTTCCTTGAACAGCTTGACAAGTTCGCCATAGCCCGGTCCATGAAACACCTTGGTTACGAGCGCGCCGGTCGGCTTCATGTGGTTTTGCGCAAAATCGATCGCCAACTCGACCAGGTGGGCGATGCGGGCCGTGTCGGCGGATTCGATGCCAGAGAGGTTAGGCGCCATGTCTGAGATCACGACATCGGCCTGGCGTCCAGCCATCGCGTGTGTCAACTGATGAACAATATCGGGCTCGCGGAAGTCGCCCTGCAGAAAGATGACTCCCTCGACCGGCTCCATCGGAAGGAGGTCCAGCGCGATGATCGTTCCCTTGAGCTCGCCGGCGGCAGCACCTCCCGGCGAGAGCTTGCGGCGAACGTACTGGCTCCAAGCTCCCGGGGCCGAGCCCAGGTCCACCACCAGGTGGCCCTGCTTGATCAGGCTCAGGGTTTCGTCGATTTCCTTCAGCTTGTAGGCAGCGCGGGCGCGATAGCCCTCGCGCTGCGCGAGCTTCACGTAGGGGTCATTGACATGGTCGTTCAGCCACGCGCGATTGACCTTCGTGCTCTTCGTCTGGATTTTCATTGCGCTACCTGCGGGGATAATAGCCCCCATGCCCGCCATTCAACTTACCATCGCCGAGCGCAAGGCACATCGCGCCGAAGCCCATCACCTAGCCCCCGTGGTCATGATCGGGAATGACGGCCTCACCCCCGGCGTCAAGAAGGAGGTGGACGGTGCCCTCAAGGCTCACGGCCTGATCAAGGTGCGCGTCCAAGGCGACGACCGCGCCCAGCGCGACGCGATGTATCTCGCGCTGGCCGACGAACTCGGCGCCGCGCCCATTCAACACATCGGCAAGCTTCTGGTGCTGTGGCGTCCCATGCCGCCCAAGGTTAAGGCCGAGGTCGAAGAGCGGATGCCGGGGCCACGTGACTTCAAGGTCCTGAAGTACAGCAAGCGCGGCGGCCAGCGGCCCGAGGTCAAAACCTTGCGCGTGTTGGGCAACCAGCGCCTGACGCCCGGCGGCCAGGTCAAGCGCGCGAAGCCGCCCAAGCAAAAGTCAATCAAGAAGGGTCGGCAGACCTGAATGTCAGGCCGGCCAGCTTCCACAAGACGATGGCCGAGCACGCCCACTGCAAGGCGTACACGCCTGTGCCGACCGCGTGCCACAGCGCGAGGTTGTCCCTGGCAGTGATTCGGGGCGCGACGGCAAATTCGGCCAGCAGCGCCAGCAGCATTCCCGCAAATACATAGATCAACGCGCCTCGGGCCCAATCCATCCGCGCCGGTGCGTCACCAGAGCGGGACGCCATCATCAGCAACATCCCACACGCAAGCGACAACCAGGTCTGAGCGGTAAAGAGTTGGGCGGCGGTCTGACCAGCCATTGCCGGACTCGGCAAGTATTTGAACAACAGCGGAACAACCAGAAAACCCAGGGTGGTAAGACTGCCCCACCACAGCGCGGCGGCCAAGACCGGCACGCGGGCCTTCCAGCTCATGGTCAGACGTAGTTGACCGCGATGATCTCGTAGCGCTTCACGCCGCCAGGGGCCTGCACTTCAGCCGTGTCGCCTTCTTCCTTGCCGATCAGGGCGCGGGCAATGGGACTCGAAATGTTGACCAGGCCCTGCTTCAGGTCGGCCTCGTCCTCGCCAACGATCTGGTAGGTGACTTTGTCGCCCGAACTTTTCTCTTCCAACTCGACGGTCGCCCCAAAGACGACCTTGCCGCCGGCATCCACCGCAACAGGATCAATGATCTGCGCGGCGGCCAGCTTGCTGTCAATTTCCTGGATGCGGCCTTCGATAAAGCCCTGACGGTCCTTCGCGGCTTCGTACTCAGCGTTTTCCGACAAATCGCCCTGCGCCCGCGCTTCCGAGATCGCGTTGATCACCCCGGGGCGATCGACGGTCTTGAGGCGATGCAACTCGGCTTTGAGCTTCTCGGCTCCGCGCTTGGTGATGGGGATCGTGGACATGGTGATATCTCTGAAATAAAGCAAAACCGCCGACCGTTGCCGACCGGCGGTTCGTGTGTGGTTGTCGCTATTTTAGGCCATTGAGCGCCGACGGGGCGCCCCGAGGCGCGAAGGCCCCTTTGGGGGGCAGCGACTACACGAAGCGAGGAGCGTGGGGGCTAAGTTGCGCATGGAGCTCCTGCAGAGAGTACACGTCGAGGTCGTCCATGTATTTCATGCCCTCCACAGCGGCCTCCGCGCCGGCAATGGTAGTGAAGGTGGTGACCCGGGCCAGCAGCGACGAAGTCCGGATGGCGCGCGAATCGGCGATGGCGTTGCGCCGCTCCTCAACAGTGTTGATGACCATCACGATCTCGTTGTTCTTGATCATGTCGACCACGTGGGGGCGGCCCTCGGTGACCTTGTTCACCATCTCGCAGGCGATGCCGGCGGCATTGATTGCCGCAGCCGTGCCCTTGGTGGCGACGATCTCGAAACCTTGCGAGGCCAGTTGGCGAGCCAACTCGACGGCACGCGGCTTGTCGGTGTTCTTCACTGTGAGGAAGATTTTGCGCACAGCGTCGGTGGGGCGCGGCAGTTTCGTACCCGCGCCCAGCTGACTCTTCACAAAGGCTTCGCCGAACGTCTTGCCCACGCCCATCACTTCGCCGGTCGACTTCATCTCCGGGCCGAGAATGGTGTCGACGCCTGGGAACTTCACGAATGGGAACACGGCTTCTTTCACGCTGAAGTAGGGCGGCGTCACCTCTTCGGTGATGCCCTGCGATTCCAATGTTTGGCCGACCATGCAGCGCGCCGCCACTTTGGCGAGCTGAATTCCGGTTGCTTTGCTCACGAAAGGCACCGTGCGCGACGCCCGCGGATTCACTTCCAACACGTAGATCACATCCTTGCCGTTGACTTCCTGGATCGCAAACTGAACGTTCATCAAACCGACGACGTTCAGCGCGCGCGCCATCGCGGCCGTCTGGTTCTTCATCTCGTCCACGGTTTCCTTTGAAAGGAAATACGGCGGGAGTGAGCAAGCGGAATCGCCGGAGTGCACGCCGGCCTGTTCGATGTGCTCCATCACGCCGCCAATGAAGGTGCGCTCGCCATCCGACAGGCAATCCACGTCGCACTCAATCGCGTCGTTGAGGAACCGGTCGAGCAGCACCGGCGAATCGTGGGACACCTTCACGGCTTCCCGCATGTAGCGTTCGAGGTCGCGCTGCTCGTGAACGATCTCCATCGCGCGCCCGCCGAGCACGTAGCTCGGGCGCACCACCAGCGGGTACCCCAGGGCCGAGGCTTTTTCCAGCGCTTCGGCCTCGGTCCGTGCGGTGGCGTTGGGCGGCTGCAGCAGTTTGAGCTCGTGCAGCAATTTCTGGAAACGCTCGCGGTCTTCCGCAGCGTCGATCATGTCGGGGGAAGTGCCAATGATCGGCACGCCTTCGGCTTCCAGCCCGAGCGCCAATTTGAGCGGGGTCTGGCCGCCGTACTGGACGATGACGCCCAGCGGCTTTTCCTTGTCGACGATCTCCAGCACGTCTTCCAATGTCAGCGGCTCGAAGTACAGGCGGTCGGACGTGTCGTAGTCGGTCGAGACCGTTTCCGGATTGCAGTTGACCATGATGGTCTCGTAGCCGTCTTCGCGCAAAGCGAGCGCGGCGTGCACGCAGCAATAGTCGAACTCGATGCCCTGACCAATGCGATTCGGTCCACCACCCAGCACCATGATTTTTTTCGCATCAGTCGGCGCGGCCTCGCACTCT
>JBKJTX010000074.1:0-2870 GCA_046590315.1 Ramlibacter sp.
AAGCTGGCCAAGCGACGCCAACATGATTCTGGTGCGCGTCGCGGACGCGCAAAGGACTTTCCAGGGAATGAAGTCGCGAGGCATCCTGGAAAGTCCTTTGCGCGTCCGCGACGCGCACCAGAATCATGTTGGCGTCGCTTGGCCAGCTTTTCACGCCCGGCAGTCCGGCGAAGGCCATCTGGAGGCCACTGCGCTCCTCGCGCAGCTGCTTGGCCTGCGCGGCAAACACGGCTTCATGCTCCAGCGCAATCAGCGCGCATTCGCAGTTGAGCACGCTGATATTGAAGGGCGGCCGCAGCTTGTCGATCTCGGCGATGAGCAGCTTGGGCCCGATCATGTAGCCAATCCGGACCCCGGCGAGGCCGAACTTGCTCATCGTGCGCATCAGCAGCACATGGTCGTGGCGCGCCACGCGGTCAACGTAACTCCGGCTGGAAAACGGTTGGTAGGCCTCGTCGATCACGACCAAGCCGGGGGCGGCTTCGATGATGGCGTCGATGACGTCGTCGTCCCAGAGGTTGGCGGTCGGGTTGTTCGGATAGGCGATGTACACCACCGCCGGCAGATGCTGCGCAATAGCAACCAGCATGGCCGGCCCGTCCAGTTCAAAATCGGGCGTGAGCGGCACGCCAATGAAGTTCAAACCTTGCAGCTGCGCGCTCATGGCGTACATCACGAAGCCGGGAACCGGCGCGAGGATGGCCGCGCCGGGCACGTCGCACGCCATCGCTATCAGCGAGATCAACTCGTCCGAGCCATTGCCGAGCATGATGTCGAAGCCTTGCGGCATACCGGCGTAGGTGGCCAGCGCGTGGCGCAAGTCATTGATGCGTTCACCGGGGTACCGGTTGATGGCGAGTGCGCCCAGACGCTGGCCCAGTTCGGCCTGCAGGCCCGGCGGCAGGCGATGGGGATTTTCCATCATGTCGAGTTTGATCAGGCCTTGCGACGGCTGGATGGCGTAGGCATGCATGCCTTGCACGTCCTGGCGAAAGACGGCTGCGGGGCGCCGCGAGGGACGGGTCATCGCTTCATCCTCATCTCGGCGGCGCGGGCGTGCGCCTGCAAGCCTTCGCCATGCGCCAGTTCGGAGGCGATGGCGCCCAGCACCTGCGCGCCAGCCTCGCTCACCTCGATCAGACTGCTGCGTTTCTGAAAATCGTAGACGCCCAACGGGCTGGAAAAACGCGCAGTGCTGCTGGTGGGCAGCACATGGTTGGGGCCGGCGCAGTAGTCGCCGAGCGATTCGCTGGTAAACGCACCCAGAAAGATCGCGCCCGCGTGCCTGAGCAGCGGCTCCCACCGGTGCGGATCGCTGCTGGCGATCTCCAGGTGTTCGGGCGCTATACGGTTGCTGATTTCGCAGGCTTCTTCCATGCTGCGTGTCTTGATCAAGGCGCCGCGGTCGTTGAGCGACTTCGCGATGATTTCGGCCCGCGGCATCTCGGGCAGGAGTCGGTCGATCTCGGCCTGCACACGGTCGATGTACGCGGCATCGGGGCAAAGCAGGATGCTTTGCGCGAGCTCGTCGTGCTCCGCCTGCGAAAACAGGTCCATCGCCACCCAATCCGCCGGCGTGCTGCCGTCGGCCAACACGAGAATCTCGCTGGGGCCGGCGATCATGTCGATCCCGACCACACCAAACACCTGGCGCTTCGCGCTCGCGACAAATGCGTTGCCGGGGCCGGTGATCTTGTCGACGGCGGGAATGTGTTGGGTACCGTACGCCAGCGCCGCGACCGCTTGCGCACCGCCGACCGTGAACGCGCGGGTCACGCCTGCCATGTAGGCAGCGGCCAGCACCAAGGCATTCTTTTCGCCTCGCGGCGTCGGCACGACCATGATGATCTCGGCGACACCTGCCACGTGGGCGGGGATGGCGTTCATCAATACGGAAGACGGATAGGCCGCCTTGCCACCGGGCACGTAGATGCCCACGCGGTCCAATGGCGTGACCTTCTGGCCGAGCAGCGTGCCGCTCTCGTCGCGGTAGCTCCAGCTCTCGCCGCTCGCGCGCTTTTGCGCTTCATGGTAGGAGCGAACGCGTTGGGCAGCGGCCTCCAGGGCATGGCGTTGTGCAGCCGGCAACCCATCGAACGCAGCTTTGAGCTCGCACTGTGTGAGCTCGAGTTGCGTCATCGAATCGGCGCTGACGTGGTCCCAGCGCGCCGTGTACTCCAGCACGGCGGCGTCGCCGCGGCTGCGCACGTCGGCCAGGATGGCGGTCACGGTCGACTCCACGGCCGCATTCGCGTCGGCCGACCAATGCAGCCGCGCTTTGAACTGCACCTCGAAATCGGCGTCGGTGGTGGCGAGGCGGACGGGAGCGGCTATCAGATCCATGGCAAGTTCACCGGGCGATGGCGCTTTCGAACGCCTGAATCACGCGCCGAATCGGTTCCTGCTTCAACTTCAACGCGGCCTGGTTCACCACCAGGCGCGAGCTGATGTCCATGATCCGTTCGACCTCGACCAGGTTGTTCGCCTTGAGCGTGCCGCCGGTGGACACCAAGTCGACGATGGCATCGGCAAGACCGGTAAGAGGCGCGAGCTCCATGCTGCCGTACAGTTTGATCATGTCCACGTGCACCCCCTTGGCGGCGAAAAAGTCGCGGGCGATGTTGACGTACTTGGTTGCGACCTTGAGGCGCGAGCCCTGCCTCACGGCGCTCGCGTAATCAAAGTCGGAGCGCACTGCCACGCTGACACGGCACTTCGCAATGTTCAAGTCCAGGGGTTGGTAAAGGCCGGCGCTACCGCCCCAGTCGGCAGCGTGCTCGATCAGTGTGTCCAAGCCGGTGACGCCCAGATCCGCCCCGCCGTATTGCACGTAAGTCGGCACGTCGCTCGCGCGCACAATGATGACGCGC
>JBKJTX010000212.1:0-4379 GCA_046590315.1 Ramlibacter sp.
GAACTTGTGCAGCACAACGAGGAAGCCCAGTGACGCCACGCCCAGCATCGGCGACACGGTCACCGCCGCCAGCGTGATCGCACTGTTGGCCAGCAGGTTGCCGAGGATGGGCAGCAGGCTTGCGAAGAAGCAGAAGGCCACCAGCGTCGTGGCCAGCGGCACCTGGTAGCCCAACGCCGGCAGCACGCCCAGCAGGTAGATGGCGGTCAGCACGGTGTTGATGAACGAGATGCGCAGCTGCGCGGCGACCACGTCGGCGAAGGCCAGCGTCAACTGCGCGAGGCGCGCCAGCGCAAGCTGTTGTAGCGGCGGCGCATTGCCGCGCATTGGCTTGGCCGCCGCTGCCATCAAGCCGATGACCAGACCGATGACCAGATGCAGCAGGATGTGCAGCGCCTGCCGGCCCCAATGCTGCAGTTGCCCAGCGTGAGAGCGCAACCAGTTGGAGATCGCCTGCTGCATCGAATCGGCGGACTCCGGCAGCTTGGCGACCATCCATTGCGGCGCAGTGGCGCGCACCTGGTCCAGGGTGTCGGCCATCAGCTGGAGCAGTTTGGGGAGGCCACCGGACGAAGCGCTCAGCAACAGCTCGAAGGCCTGGAACAGAGCAAAGCCCAGCACGCCAAGCGCCACGGCCAGCAGGAGGTAAGTGAGCGGCCAGGAGCCCGAAGCCGCGGCATGTGCCTTCACCTTGGACCGAATCCAGCGATACAACAGGAAGCCGCCGAGGCCCGCGAACAGTGCCGTCAGCAGGTGCAGCCACAAGGCGCCAAGCAGCATGACCGCCGCGATCAGCACACTGCGCAAATGAAACTCTGCCGAGCTGGGCGGGGCGGATGGGTTCACACCATGATTTTGCACGGCTGGAGCTCTGCAATGCGTCCGGTTGGGTTACCCGCTCCGGGATAGCCCGACAATAGGGCGGTGAAAACCCCCGATCGCCTCCAGACCCTCATGGCCGAAGGCCTCATCGACAGTGTCGTACGCCAGCTCAAAAGCGGTAAGGAGGCCGACGTGTACGTCGTGCGCTGCGGCGAGGAAACATGCGCGGCCAAGATCTACAAGGAAGCCCACAAGCGCAGCTTTCGCCAAGCGGTGGACTACACCGAGAACCGCAAGGTCCGCAACAGCCGCCAGGCTCGCGCCATGGCCAAGCGCACGACCTACGGCCGGCAGCAGCAGGAAGCCGCATGGCAAAGCGCCGAAGTCGACGCGTTGTATCGCTTGGCCGCCGCTGGGGTGCGCGCGCCGCGCCCCATCAACTTTCACGACGGCGTGCTGCTGATGGAGCTGGTGGTCGACGATCAAGGTGACGCCGCACCGCGCTTGAACGATCTGAACTTTACCGAGGCACAGGCACGCCAGCATCATGCAACGCTGATCGGCGAAGTCGTGCGCATGCTGTGCGCCGGCGTGATCCATGGCGACCTGTCGGAATTCAACATCCTGCTGGCGGCGGATGGCCCCGTGATCATCGACCTGCCGCAGGCCGTGGACGCGGCGGGCAACAACCACGCGCCCCGCATGCTGCTGCGGGATGTCGACAACTTGCGCGCCTTCTTCGGTCGCTACGCGCCGGCCTTGCTGGCCACGCAGTACGGTCCCGAAATCTGGGCGCTCTACGCTGGCGGTCTGCTGGCGCCCGACGTGCCTCTGACCGGTCGCTACAAGCCCATGCCCGGCGCCGTTGATCTGTCTGCCTTGTTGCGTGAGATCGAGGACGCGCGCCTCGAAGAGTCGGCGCGTCTTCTACGCATGGGCTGAGCCGGTCAGTCGTCAACGCGCCGCTCTTCCGCTTTCTCGCCGGGAAACAAGACCACGATGCGTGGCTTGGACTCGTTAGCAGGAATCCGGCTGTTCACAAGCCATGTCTGGACAAACTCCTTGATCGTTCGCCGCCCAGCGTCTGCCGCTGCATCTACGTTCCTCGGCGATGAGGCTCGCGCGGACAACTCCTGCGTCAGGCCAGCCTCGAGCGCGGCAAGATTCGTGGTCTTGTCGAAGCGAGCCCATCCACTGCTCGTTCTCTTGCGCATTTCGTTGGTATAGATGGCTGGCGGCAGAGTCGGCACGATCGCTTCGGCGCGCACCACGCAGACGCCCCGGTCGCAACGAATCGGCCACTCCCGAGCCAGGGAGATGTGGTATCGGTAGAGGACCGCCACATCGATTTCCGAGATGGTGGTTCCCGTGTCCAACCCTCCCCACAGGAGGGTTGTCCCGGGCGAGGTCCGCTTGAGTGTTTCGTAGGCTTTGATGCGGGCGATTTCCAGCGTGCCGCCAGGCGTTCGGAGCACGATGGTTTGCCCGGAGGTGAGAACTTCCGTGACGCTCGGTGGCGTGCCCATGAAACGTCCGGCCCAGCGGGTGAGCTGCTCCATCTTCAGGATGGCGTACCCCACCGCAACCAGCAGGGCGAGCCCCGCCAAGCCGCCGAACGATACCCAGACCTTCTTAGACATTCCTGCTCCTTTGCCCATCGCATTGAATAAGCTATCCCGATCATCCGAAACCCCAATCGCGCTCGCACCCCCTAGGCACTAAGCTGGCAGCGTGGGTCGACAGCGCTCGGCCTTCAACCAGTATCAGGCGTTCTCCACCTTCATTGTGTGTCGTCGCCTACCTCACCAGGAGAAGCCCATGACCGCCGAAACCGAACTCAAGTGCCCTGTTGCCCACGGCGACAGCAAACCCAAGCAAACCCGGACCAACGCGCACTGGTGGCCGGACCAGCTCAACCTGGGCATGCTGCACCAGCACGCGAACCTGGGCGATCCGATGCTGGAGAACTTTGACTACAAGAAGGAGTTCCGGTCGCTTGACCTGCATGCCGTCACCCAAGATTTGCATGCGCTCATGACGGACTCGCAGGACTGGTGGCCGGCCGACTATGGCCACTACGGCCCCTTCTTTATCCGCATGGCCTGGCACTCTGCCGGCACTTACCGCATTTTCGATGGGCGCGGCGGTGCGCGTTCGGGCGAGCAGCGCTTTGCGCCGCTGAACAGCTGGCCCGACAACGGCAACCTGGACAAGGCGCGCCGGCTGCTGTGGCCCATCAAGCAGAAATACGGACGCAAGCTCTCGTGGGCCGACCTCATGATCCTGGCCGGTAACGTGGCGCTTGAATCCATGGGCTTCAAGACCTTCGGTTTCGGCGGCGGGCGAGACGACATCTGGGAGCCGCTGCCAATCGACTGGGGCCCGGAATCCAGCTGGCTCGGCGACGAGCGTTACAGCGGCGAGCGCGAACTGGCCAAGCCCCTGGCCGCAGTGCAGATGGGCCTCATCTATGTCAACCCCGAAGGCCCGAACGGCAAGCCCGACCCGGTCGGTTCCGCCCGCGATATTCGCGAAACGTTCGCGCGCATGGCAATGGATGACTACGAGACGGTGGCGCTGGCCGCCGGCGGCCACACCTTCGGCAAATGCCACGGCGCCGGCCCGGCGCACCATGTGGGCAGCGCGCCCGAGGGCGGCAACATTGAGGAGCTCGGCTTCGGCTGGAACAACGCGTACGAGTCGGGCATCGGCGCGCACGCCATCACCAGCGGCATCGAAGGCGCATGGACCGCGACGCCGACGACGTGGGACATGAGCTACCTGCAAACGTTGTTCGCCAACGAGTGGGAGTTGACCAAGAGCCCGGCCGGCGCGAACCAGTGGAAGCCCAAGGGCGACGGCAGCCGCAATGTGCCCGACGCGCACGTGCCCGGCAAGTTGCATCAGCCCATGATGACCACCGCCGACCTGGCGCTGCGCTTCGACCCGGCGTACGAGAAGATCAGCCGCCAGTTTCTGGCCAACCCGCAAGAGTTCGCCGACGCCTTCGCTCGCGCCTGGTTCAAGCTCACCCACCGTGACATGGGGCCGAAGGTGCGTTACCTCGGGCCGCTGGTTCCAAAAGAAGAACTGCTCTGGCAAGATCCGCTGCCCGCCGTGGCGCATCCGCTCGTGAACGATGCCGATATCGACGCGTTAAAGAAAAAGCTGATGACCTCGGGCCTGTCGGTGGCGCAACTGGTGAAAGCTGCGTGGGCGTCTGCCTCCAGCTTTCGAGGCAGCGACATGCGGGGCGGCGCCAACGGCGCACGCGTGCGCCTGGCTCCGCAGAAAGACTGGGAAGCCAACGACCCGGCCGAACTCGCTCAAGTGCTGGGTCAACTCGATTCAATCCAAAAAGAGTTCGATGGCGGCGGCCGGAAGATCTCGCTGGCCGATCTCATCGTGCTGGGTGGGTGCGCAGCGGTGGAAGCCGCAGCCAAGAAGGCGGGCCACGATGTGACGGTGCCCTTCAGGCCAGGCCGCACCGACGCGTCGCTGGAGCAGACCGACGTCAATTCGTTCGAGGTACTCGAGCCGGCAATTGACGGCTTTCG
>JBKJTX010000243.1:0-4382 GCA_046590315.1 Ramlibacter sp.
CAAAGTCTTCAAAGCAGTCGCGCGTGCGGGTGTAACGGTGCGGCTGGAACGCCAGCACCAGGCGCCGGCCGGGGAAGGCGCCGCGCGCGGCCTCGAGCGTGGCCGCGATTTCCACCGGGTGATGTCCATAGTCCTCGATCAGCGTGAACTTGCCGCCACCGTTGCCCGGGCGCACTGCGACATCCCCATATCCCTGGAAGCGTCGGCCCACGCCCTTGAATTCCGCGAGTGCCTTCTTGACGGCAGGGTCGGGGATGTTGAGCTCGACAGCGATGGCAATTGCCGACAATGCGTTCAGCACGTTGTGATGTCCGGCAAGATTGAGCACCACGTCGAGGTCGGGCAGCGTCACGCCGTTGCGGCGCTGCGCCGTGAAGTGCATCTGCGCGCCGACCGCGCGAATGTCCACCGCGCGCACTTGCGCGTCCGGGCTCACTCCGTAGCTGGTCACGGGGCACTGTACGTCGGCCCATATCTCGCGCACCGCCGGGTCGTCGACGCACAGGATCGCAGTGCCATAGAACGGCATGCGATGCAGAAACTCCAGGAAGGCCGACTTCAGCTTGCCGAAGTCATGTCCATACGTCTCCATGTGATCGGCGTCGATGTTCGTTACTACGGCCATGATCGGGATGAGATTCAGAAACGACGCGTCGGATTCGTCGGCCTCCACCACGATGTAGTCGCCCGCGCCCAGCTTGGCATTGGCCCCCGCGCTGTTGAGGCGGCCGCCGATGACGAAGGTCGGGTCCAGCCCGCCTTCCGCCAGAACGCTTGCCACCAGGCTGGTGGTGGTCGTCTTGCCGTGGGTGCCGGCAATCGCGATGCCCTGTTTCAGGCGCATCAGCTCAGCCAGCATCATCGCGCGCGGCACCACAGGAATCTTGCGCTTGCGCGCAGCGATGACTTCGGGGTTGTCGGCCTGCACCGCCGTCGAGGTAACCACCGCGTCCGCGCCCACGATGTGGCTCGCCGCGTGGCCGATGTAAATCTTGATGCCAAGCGCCTGGAGCCGCTGCAGCGTCGCGCTGTCCGACAAGTCAGAACCGGAAATCAGGTAACCCTGGTTGCGCAGCACTTCCGCGATCCCGGACATGCCAGCGCCGCCAACGCCCACAAAATGAATATGTTTAACGGCGTGTTTCATTGTCTTGTGAGCTCCTCGCAAGCAGCGACGACTTCGGCCGTGGCGCTGGTTTTTTGCAGGGACTTCGCCGCCAGCGCCCGCTGAATCAGTTCGCCACGCTCAACCACCTGCAGCAGGTGCGCCAGCCACTCGGGCGTGAGGTCGCCTTGCTGCACCAACCATCCGCCACCCTTCTTGACGAGAAATTCGGCGTTGGTGGTCTGGTGGTCATCAACGGCCGCCGGAAAGGGAACGAACACCGCGGCGCAGCCGATCGCCGCAATCTCCGTCACGGTGCTCGCGCCAGCGCGGCAGACGATCAAGTCCGCCTCGGCAAAAGCCTGCGCTGTGTTCTCGATGAAAGGCGTCAACTCGGCCTGAACGCCTGCGGCCGCATAGCTGGCCCGCAGCGCATCGATTTGTTTCTCTCCGCTCTGATGCAACACCACGGGTCGCGCGCTTGCAGGAAGCAAGGCCAGCGCTTTAGGCACTGTGTCATTCAGCGCCTTGGCACCCAAGCTGCCACCGACCACGAGCAAACGCAGCGAGCCCGAGCGCGATCCCATTCGCTCCACCGGACCTGGCTGCTCCAAGAACGCGGTGCGCAGCGGGTTACCGACCCAGCGGCCCTTTTTCAGCACGTTGGGAAAGGCAGTGAACACACGGTCGGCCACGCCCGCCAGCACTTTGTTTGCCATGCCCGCCACCGAGTTTTGCTCGTGCAGCACTAACGGTTTGCCGAGCAGCACGCTCATCATGCCGGCGGGGAAGCTGATGTAGCCGCCCAGGCCGATCACGACGTCGGGCTTCACGCGCCGCACCACCTGGATGCTTTGCCAGAAGGCCCTCAGGAGTTTCAGCGGCAGGAGCGCCAGGGTCAGCGCACCTTTGCCGCGCACGCCCGAGAAGTCGATGGTTTCCAGCGGAATGCCGCGCGGCGGCACCAGCCGGCTCTCCATGCTGCCGGGCGCGCCCAGCCAGTGGACCCGCCAAGCGCGCTCGCGCAGCGCCTCGGCGACGGCGAGGCCGGGAAAAATATGGCCGCCCGTGCCCCCTGCCATAACCAGTGCACAGCGACTCATGGGGCCCCCACGTTCGCCGCCAAGGCGGCAGCACTGCCCCCCGAGGGGGCCGTCGCTTGCGTGAAGCGGTTCGGCGCTTCGCTCATGCTCTACCCCCGCGCATCATGATCTTGCTCTCGTAGTCGATGCGTAGCACTACCGCAATGGCGACAAGGTTCATCAGGATGGCCGAGCCGCCGTAACTCATGAGCGGCAAAGTGAGCCCCTTGGTCGGCAACGCACCGAGATTGACCCCCATGTTGATGAACGCCTGGAAGCCGATCCAGATGCCGACGCCTTGGGCGACCAATCCCGCGAAAACCCGATCCAGGGCGATCGCCTGGCGGCCGATGTGCATGATCCGGCGGGTCATCCACAGGAAGCAGCCAATCACCAGCACCACGCCGACCAGGCCAAACTCCTCGCCGATCACCGCCAACAGAAAGTCGGTGTGCGCTTCGGGCAACCAGTGCAGCTTCTCGACGCTGCCGCCCAACCCCACACCGAAGATCTCGCCCCGACCAATCGCGATCAGCGAGTGCGACAGCTGGTAGCCCTTTCCGAGCGCGTGTTTTTCGCTCCAGGGATCGAGGTACGCAAAGATCCGTTCGCGCCGCCAGTCCGACAGCGCAATCATCAGGACAAAGGCGATGGTCATCACTGAAGCGATCAGGAAGAACATGCGCGCATTGACGCCACCCAGGAACAGGATGCCCATCGCGATCACCGCGATCACCATAAAGGCCCCCATGTCCGGTTCGGCCAGCAGCAGCAGCCCCACCACGGCAACCGCGACGGCCATCGGCAGCACCGCGCGGAAGAAGCGCTCCTTCACATCCATCTTGCGAACCATGTAGTCAGCGGCATACAGCAGCACCGCGAACTTGGCGAGCTCCGACGGCTGGAAGCTGATGAAGCCCAGACCAATCCAGCGCCGCGCGCCGTTCACGCCTTTGCCGACATGCGGGACCAGCACCAGGATGAGGAGCATGAGCGACGCTACGAACAACCAGGGCGCTACCTTCTCCCATGTTGCGATGGGCACCTGGAAAGCCAGCAGCGCGACGATGAACGACATCGCCATGAACGCGACGTGGCGCAGCAGAAAGTGCGTATGCGCATAGCGCGCGAACTTGGGGTTGTCGGGCAACGCCACGGAGGCGGAGTACACCATCACCAAGCCAAACGCGAGCAAGGCGACGGTGAGCCAGATGAGAGCTTGATCGACACCCATCGTTCGAACCATGTCAGGCCGGGCTTGACCCGGCATCCAGGCGCGCTCAGGGGCTGCCACTGGATTGCGAGTCCATCCCGCAATGACAGATTGCAAGCTCATGCCTCGCCCTCCAATTCCACGCCCGCCTCGTCGGCAATCGCGCGCACTGCGGCGCGGAAGACCTCGGCGCGGTGGGGATAGTTGCGGAACATGTCGAAGCTGGCGCAAGCCGGGGACATCAACACCGCGTCGCCTGCGCAAGCGCCCTGCGTCGCGAGTTGCACGGCCTGCTCCATCGAGTTCGCTTCCAGCAATGCGACTCCCGCCGTCTCCAGCACAGCGCGGATTTGCGGACCGTCGCGGCCGATCAGCACCGCGGCGCGCGCATAGCGGGCCACCGGTACAGCGAGCGGCGCGAAGTCCTGACCCTTGCCGTCGCCGCCAAGAATCACGACGACCTTGCGCTCGGCGCCCAGGCCCTGCAGGGCGGCGACAGTGGCGCCTACGTTGGTGCCTTTGCTGTCGTCGAAGTACTCGACATCGTTCACGATCCCCACGGACTGAACCCGGTGCGGCTCGCCGCGGTATTCACGCAGACCGTAGAGCATGGGGCCGAGCGGGCAGCCGGCCGTGATGGCGAGCGCCAACGCTGCCAGCGCGTTCACGGCGTTATGGCGCCCGCGAATGCGCAGCGCGTCTGCCGGCATCAGGCGCTGAAAGTGAAGCTCCTGGTCGTTGTCCTTGCGCTTCTTCAGCGTCTCGTCGGCTTCGAGAGCGCGCACCAGCCATGCCATGCCGTTCACCACCTCGATGCCAAAGTCGCCGGGCCGCTGCGGCATGTCGCCGCCGAAAGTCACGTAGTCGCGCTGCTCGAATTTTCCGCCCTTGAGTCGCACCGCTTCAGGCAACATCTTCATGACCAGGGAGTCCTCGCGGTTCAAGATCATCAGGCCACGCTTGCCGAACACGCGCGCCTTGG
>JBKJTX010000276.1:0-3229 GCA_046590315.1 Ramlibacter sp.
CCGAGGACAAGGAAAGCCACTACAGCAAGCAGATGCTCAAGGAGATGATCGAGCGCAAGCGCCGGAATGACTTCGTGCGCAAGCGCGAGTTCGACATGCTGCGCAAGATGCGCCGGAGCGAGGTGATGGCGGGTCAAGACCCGGGGGCGCGACCGTCATTCTTCCAGAGCTCGATGCCGTCCAAGCCGGACGATCGCGCCACCACGCTCAAGAAGATCGACGAGATCGAAGCACAGATGTCCATGCAATGGTGGAAGACCAAGCATGGGGACGCGACCAGCCGCGCCGGCAGCAGCACCAATTTTCCGATGTCGTCTCACGTGCCTCCGGATACCTCCGGGCGGCCGGCCGGCACAGCGGCGATTCGCTCCAATGCGTACACCCGCACCGAGCCGCAGCACCTGCAGGAGGAAAAAACCAAGCCGGCTGAACTTGAGCCGATGGTCGGTTCTCTCAGGACCGATGCTGCGGCGCTGCTCGAATCGACCGGGCAGCCGCGCGGCACCCAGATGCCGACCACGGCCACGCGGACGATAGGTGCCGCTCAGGCGGCCCGTGCCGCGGCGCCCGGGGCGCGGCCTGCCGCCCCCGCAGTTTCCTCAGCGACACCGTCGGTGTTGTCTGGGAGTTTGTCCGAACCGGGGAGCAACGCGAGCACGGGTTTTTCGGCGTCCAAACTTTTTGCGATCGATGTGGAGGAGTTCGCCCACGATCCGGAACTGGAAGAGGCTTCGATTCGGTTCGCCAATGGCGACGATGCCGGCGCCGAGACTGGCCTCATGGAAGTGCTGAGCCCCACGGGTGGACGTGTCGACCACGACGAGACTTGGCTCACACTCTTCGATTTGTATCGCGCCACTGGCCAGCAGGAGCGGTTCGAAACTGTCGCGATCGATTTCGCAGGGCGCTTCGGCCGGTCGGCGCCGCAGTGGTTTTCCATCCCCGAGGCAGTCGGACGCATGAGTGCGCCGTCGTTGACCCCCTCCGGAAACCAGCCGGTAGCCAACTGGACTTCGCCCGTCAATTTCGGCACTCAGACACTGGCAGCCATGAGCGTGGCGCTGGCCAAGGCCCAAGCCCCGTGGCGGCTCTCGTGGGTCAAGCTCAACAACATAGACGATGCCGCGGTGGAGGGGCTGACCAAGCTGTTCACGCAGTGGTCCGGCCAGCCGGTGCAGTTGCGCTTCATCGGCGCCGAGAATTTCGAGAATGTGCTGAAAAACGCTACGCCATCCGGCGACAAGGGCGTTAACCCGGCGTGGTGGAAGCTCCGCATGGAAGTCCTGCGGGTGATGCACCGGCCCGATGAGTTCGAGTTGGTCGCGCTCGACTATTGCGTGACCTACGAGGTGTCGCCCCCCTCCTGGGACAGCTCCCGCTGCGAATACAAGCCGCTGCAAACCGACGGCAGCTATGTCGCGGGACACACCATCATCGGGGAGCCGTTCCGCGATTCCTTGTCATCAGGCGCGAGCTTCGGGGACACGGGTGCGTCGGGCTTGAGTTCGCAGATGTCCAACATTTCCACCGTCGAGCTGGCCGGGCAGATTCTGGGCGATGCCACCGAGGCGCTGGACATGCTGGAAAACAAGTTGCTGGGCGCCGACGTGATGGTGATTTCGTGCGCGCGCCTGATCCGCATCGACTTCTCCGCGGCCGGCACTCTGCTCAACTGGGTGACGGCGCGGCAGGCGGAAGGTCGGCAAGTCCAGTTCGTCGAGGTACATCGCCTGGTCGCAGCCTTCTTCAACGTCATTGGCATCAGCGAGCACGCGCGCGTGATGGCGCGCACCGATTGACGACCGCGTTGCGCGCTCCGGCGCGGGTCTTTGCCCGCGAGGCGCTCTAGATACATTCTCTACCGCCTGCGCGTGCTGAGGAATCACTTTCACAGCATTCGCTAAGTGCTTCTTTTAGAACGGTTTTTGCGCTGTTCCTGTATGCAGAAACAGCTCTAAGTCCTTGATTTCATTACAAAAACACGGCATCCGCTGTGTTGCATTGCTGGGTTTTCCTGCTACAGTGCAAAAAAGTGCAATTAAGTGGTGAATAGTGCGCTGGCACTCCACGGTTGCGCTTCAACTGTAGCAAGGACTCACACAGGTGTTTCAAGGCGCTTCGTCACTCAGCCTCGATGGCAAGGGTCGGCTCTCCGTGCCCACCCGACATCGTGACGTACTGGGAGCGACCGCAGCCAACCAGTTAACGATCACCAAGCATCCGCACGGTTGCCTCATGATCTTTCCACGCCCTGAGTGGGAAAAATTCCGCGACCGTATCGCGGCGTTACCCATGTCCGCCCAGTGGTGGAAGAGAATCTTTCTTGGCAACGCCATGGACGGCGAGCTCGACGGCACGGGCCGTGTGTTGATCTCGCCAGAACTGCGTGCCTCGGCGGGTATCGAGAAGGAGACCATGCTGCTGGGGATGGGCAACCACTTCGAACTCTGGGACAAGGCGACCTACGAGGCCAAGGAAGCGGAGGCGATGCGGGGTGACATGCCCGACGTCTTCAAGGAATTCTCTTTTTGAGAGCGGACGGTGGACACATGGCAACACACCACCGTCTTGTTGAAAGAAGCAGTAGACGCTCTCTTCACCAAGCCGGATGCAACCTACGTAGACGCAACCTTCGGGCGCGGTGGCCACTCGCGCCTTTTGCTGTCGCAGCTGGATCCGAATGGGCGCGTGATCGCATTCGACAAGGACCCGGAAGCAGTCGCGGTGGCCAACGCGATCGACGACAAGCGCTTTTCCATTCGTCATCAGGGCTTCGCAGCTGTGTCGGAGTTATCGGCACGCAGCTGCGCCGGCTTGCTGATGGATTTGGGCGTGAGCTCGCCGCAGATCGACAACCCCGCGAGGGGCTTTTCTTTTCGCGGCGATGGGCCGCTGGACATGCGGATGGACACCACGCGAGGCGAGAGCGTGGCCGAGTGGCTCAGCACGGCGGAAGCCGCGCAAATCGCGGAGGTGGTACGTGAATACGGCGAAGAACGGTTTGCTGTTCAGATTGCAAAGGCGGTTGTGGCTCGCCGACAGGAACGGGGCCCTCTTGCAACCACCGCCGAACTGGCCCAGCTCGTGGCTGGCACGGTCAAAACCCGCGAGCAGGGCCAGGACCCTGCAACGCGCACATTTCAGGCTCTTCGGATTTTCATCAACGCCGAGCTTGAAGAGCTGCAACAGGCGTTAGAGGCCAGCTTGGACATTCTCGAACCTGAGGGAC